>JANPBZ010000012.1:0-4557 GCA_031430695.1 Ilumatobacteraceae bacterium | reverse complement strand
GATCACGGCGCAGGCAATCACGGTCTTGCCTGCGCCGGGAGGGGCGACGATCACGCCCCGCTCGTGTGGCGCCGTTGCGTTGAGCGCGTCGAGCTGCTGAGGTCGTAGTTGCCCGACGAAGCCGAGCCCGAGGCGGGGATGGTCGGGTCGAACGTCGCTCACCTCGAGTTGGCTCCCGAGTTCGGTGATCAGTTCGGTGACTCGTTCGACAATGCCGCGGGGGAGGTGGAGCCATTCGAGATCCTCCTCGTAGCAGCGAATGAAACGGGGGATGTTCCACGTCGAGAATCGCATCCGTTGCTTCTCGTAGAAGTCCGGGTTGTGGATGGATGCGAGGTGCTTCAGCGCTGCGACGAGCGCGGGCGGAAGCCCGGAGCGCTCGATCGACAGCGATGCGCCGAGGCGGGCACGAATCACCGCTGGCACCGGGGGCCCTCCCGGCTTGGTCAGATCGGCCAGCGTCAGTGTCGGTCCGGCGCCGACGGGCCGCAGTGAGCCGGCAAGGGCAACGGCGGCGTCTGGTGCCATGCGTGCGACCGAGGACAGGAATGCCCATTGGTCGGGCCAAGGCTCCATCGTCGTCGGATCCAGGAAAGCGGTCGCGCCGTGGTGTAACCGTTCGCCGTGAAGAGGAAGCGCAATCAGGTTGCCGAACGAGCCCTTCGGCATGAAGTCCTGCGATGGGAAGAACCGGTCGTAGCTCGACAGGTCCAACTCTGCCCGAGCCATCATTGCCTCTCGAAGCAATGATGTCCCGAGCGACCGGGCTGTCGCCGCCGGGATCGGACCGTCGAAGAACACCCAAACATGTGCGCCGTCGCCGGAGCGGGAGCGTTCGAGCGCGGCAGGTACCTCGACGCGGTGGCAGGCGTCGAGGTATGCGAGCGCGTCGAGGACCCAGCTGCCACCGTCGAAGTCGCAGGCCAGCAGCGTGCAGATGTCCCCAGGCAAGAGCGGGTAGATACCAACCGTGGTTTCACCACGTAGGTGACTCGTGAAAACTTCGTCAACGAGTGGCAGGTAGTCCTGCTTCATCCGTTTGTTCGCCCACCCGCCACGAACCGCCGGGGACCACCCTGATCTTCCGGTCGACGCACTTTCCCATCGCTGCGCGTACACGTCGGCACGAGCTCCGAACAATGACCGAAGCAGTGCCAGCCTTGCCGCCAGAGGCGATGACGATTCGAGGGACTCGCTCGCAGCGGCTTGGGTGAACAGTGTTGGAGCCCACGCCTGTCGATGACCGTCGGCTTCACGAGTGTTCAGCCCGAGCAGGTCCCGCAGGCGGTCGTTCTCGGAGCGAAGCGTCTCGACCTCAGCGCGTGCCTCGGCAAGCGCTGCTTCGGTCGCATTGCTCACGGTGCGGTTCCAAGCGGTGCGCTGATTCTCTTCACAAAGTGCGGCACGCCTGCGTGCTCGAGATCGTTCAACACGTCGTCAGGCGATTTCGGTGGTCGCTTCTTTTCGCGTGCGAGACGAATGATCGTGTCTGCTACCTCGTCTGGGTAACCCGCCGCCAACTCACAGAGGTAGAAGTCAGGGTCTGAGACACGGAGTCCATGCAGTGCCAACGGCTTGGTGGGAAAATCTTTGTTGTTGTGGGTGAGCAGCACCGTGGCACCGCCGACGATCGCTGCAGCCATGTGTTCGTGGTCGTCTGGGTCCTCGCCAGGCATCTCAGCGATGAGGTGCTGATAGTCGCGTCGCTCGATCTTGCTGTCGGGAAAGAACTCACGAATGGCGGCTGCAATGGCTACCGCGGTCTCCTTCGTCCGTTTGTGTTCTCGGACAATGACGTCTTCCCATTCATTGAGAAGTGCGTCCGTCCAGATCAGCTCGTGGAGGCCGTCCTCGCTGAGTGCTAGCAACAGGTCCATGACGGAGAAGGGAAACAAGACGTTGATATCGGCGAAGATCCGACTCATCAGCCGGAGTCAGTACGGGAGACCCGTGTCCTCGATGAGTGCGGCAACGCGCTGTCGGCCGGTCCGGCGCCGGTCGCGTTGAGCCTGGAACGCCAGCACGTCTGAAAGCAGTACGCGGCGATGTCTGCTACGCGGAAGACGTTCCGACGGAATGTCGCCCTGGTCGAGAAGTCGTGCAACGAATGGTCGCGACAACCCGAGCAGTTCGGCCGCTTCAGCGGGACTGAGCGCAACCTCCGATGGCAAGACTGTTACTGCGTGGCCTTCGGCGAGTTCGTCAGCAGACGCGCGCAATACATCCACGAGCGCCGCGGAGAGCGGCAGTGTGCTGCCGTCGGGCAGTTGGAGCGTGAACAACTGTCCGTGAGGCGCTGCAACCGCGAGCGCGATCCGAGCGGCAGAGTTCCGATCGGTTTCGCGTGACTCCACCCGGACCGCGTTGGAAAGCACACTGGTTCTCGACATGACCTCACCTCCGTATCTGCAACAAGTGTAACAACAGTGATGGGACCGCGTCGGAGATTTGTCGGTCCCTGAGGACGAAGGAAGGGCATCGCTCCGTGGAGTGGTTCACAACAAGTGGCCTTCCGCGGGTGGCGCTGATCGCGTAGCCGGCGACGACGGCGATGACAACCGCCAGGCATGACGATCCGAGCAGCAGTCGTAACCGCGACGGTCGGGTCATGGCACGTCTCGGTAGGTGATGGTCCGGTCGATTCGGTGGCCGGGGTCGACCAGGATCTCGGTTCGGATCCGGTGCTGGTCGTCGATCGACAGTTGGTGCCAGGTCCCTGTACCGGACACGATGAAAACGATCACGGTCAATCCGTCCTCGGCCGCGAGTTCGTGGACGTCGTCGGCGCCATTGCCGAACGGTGACGCCGCGATGTAGTCGTCGCCGGTCGTCGCCAGGTCGCCGGGCCCGAGAGTCGCTGCTGGTCCGCTGCTGACCGTCTCGGTCACGGTGATGTCACCGGCCGCTCGTGTCGCCGCGATGGCTTGGGCAAGGATCGCGGACGCCTCCGGGCCGGGGGGCCACACGACAGCCAGTTGCGCGCTGCCGCCATCGGAATCGGGGTTGGTCACGGTGACGGTGAAGCGTGTGGTCCCGTCGATCCAGTGGTGGGCGATGTCGAAGCATCCGGGTCCACATGGTCGGGGTTCGAGATCGAAGCGGGCGCCGTCGGGCTCGACGCCGCTGAACGTCGATGTCTGTTGCCGGGTGGGTTGTCCGCCTGGTGGGAGCACCCTGATCTGGAGCCGGCCGAACGCGGCTGCAACGAGGACCTGGTGGCTGCCGGCGAGATCGGATGCGAGCGTCGTCGGGTCTGGCAGCTGTGCCGCCGGCAGTTCGATGCTGCCCAGCCCGACAGCCGGGGCGGTGGTCGACAGCAACGCGCTTGCCGCGAGTACCCCGACGAGCGTCACAGCCTCGATGGCTGTGTACCGGGCAAGCTGTCGGATGCGGGACCCTACAGCGGGGATGCCTCGCCGCCGGGCGACGAACGCGACGATGAGACCGACGGCGACGAGCAGCAGTTTGACGAGCAGGATCCGGCCATAGCGGGTGCCGGCCAGGTCGGCGAGGCGGTCGAGTTGAGAGATCGCGACGGCGACACCGATCACCAGGGTCGTGTTGGCTGCGACGAGCGCAGCCTTGGCGTAGCGCGACGGGCCGGGTTCGATCGTGGGCTCGTTGGCTGTGTTGGCGCGGGTGATCAACGCCAGATGCGCGAGCGCACCGATCCATGCGCCGGCGACGAGAACGTGCGCCGCCGCTGCGGGCGTCGCCCACCATCCACTCGCCTCGGGTGCGTGCCCGCGGACGGCGACCATGACGATCGCGCCCGCCAACGGCACCAGCGCGACCACTCGCGCTCGTCGCCGTTGAACGAGCAGCAGCGCGACAGCGAGAAGAACGACCGCGGCGACGTTGGCGCGATCTGCGCGTGTCGTCAACGGTTCAGCCCATCGGCCGGGTTCGGTCAGTACTCCGGCGCGATGGACCGCGAGTGCGACGCTGGCCAATGCGCCAACTAGGGCGATGACGACCGCTCCGGTGACGAATCCGGTGCGAGCGGTCGTGTGCTCCGCGGTCCAGATGAATCGTTCGCTGAGCAGACCTCCGAACGCGACCGCGAGACCGCCGAGCAGCGCAAGCCCCGCGAGGGTGTCCGCCCACAGAATCCGTGTCGTGTTTGTCTGGCTGACAGTTGTTGCATCCGGGGGGACCGCGACACCGACAGCGAAGACAAATTCTCCTTCGGTGGTGTGGCCGTCGTCGGCGACTACCCGCCAGTTGACCTGGTAGACGCCGTCATCGAGTGCCGGCAGGCTGGCGCGAAGGCGAGTCCGATCGACATCGGTCCCGACAGACAGGACATCGACGCGTTGCCCATCGTTGCGGTGAACGTCGATCGTCGAGCCGGACGCGGTAACTTCCGTGAAGTCCAACACGACCTCGTCCGGCGACGTTCGCAGGCGCGCCCCGGCCTCCGGTGAGGACCGAACCAGGAAGGTGTGGGCCTGTGCAACAGGAGTGGAGATTGTGACTGCGAGCGCGACTGCGAACGAAACGCGCGCAGCGCTCTGGAGGCGGCGCGTCAGGGACGAGCCCATGTTGTGCCGTCGT
>JANPBZ010000011.1:0-33615 GCA_031430695.1 Ilumatobacteraceae bacterium | reverse complement strand
GCCGAGCTACCTGCAAAGTTCGAAGCCGGCACGCCCCCGATCGTCGAAGCCATCGGTCTCGGCGCGGCCGTCGACTTCCTCGAAGACCTCGGCATGGCCAACGTGCGACGCCACGAGATGGAGATCGCCACCTACGCGATGACCACGCTCAACGACCGTTACGGCGACGACATCTGCCTGCATGGTCCCACCAATGTCGAGGTTCGCGGGGCGACGTTCAGCTTCGGGTTCCGCAACATCCATCCCCACGATCTGTCGCAAGTGCTCGATCAACGCAACGTCTGCCTGCGGGCCGGCCACCACTGCGCCAAGCCGCTGATGCGCCTGCTCGGTGTCAATGCAACGGCACGGGCCAGCTTCTACCTGTACAACGACCACGACGACGTCGACGCTCTGGCAGATGCACTCGACGGCGCGAGCGATATCTTCGGGCTCTGACACGAAGAAGAGGAGCAACACATCATGCCGGGCCTCGACGACCTGTACCGCGAGATCATCCTCGATCACTACCGCACGCCGCGCAACCGCGGCGAGTTGCCTCCTCCCGCGGCGCATGCGGTGGGCCACAACCCGTTGTGTGGTGACGAGATCGACGTGTACCTGCAGGTCGAAGGCGACACCGTCACCGATGTGAAGGTCGGCGGCCAGGGTTGTTCGATCTCGCAGAGCTCGGCGTCGATGATGAGCCAGGCCGTCAAGGGCAAGTCGGTTCCGGAGGTACGCGCCCTTGTTCGCCGCTTCAAGGGAATGATGTCGATCGAGGAGGAGGTGCCCGACGGCGAGCAGGTCCCTGAGCCGGAGGTCAAGTTGGGCGACCTCGAAGCACTGCAGGGCGTCGTCAAGTTTCCGGTACGGATCAAGTGCGCGACCCTGGCCTGGAACACCCTGCTCGAGGCCATGGCTGAGGCCACCTCGGCATGACGCCGGCGTTCGATGCGATCACGCCTCATCCCGACGGCGTCGACGCAGCCGATGAACTGATCCACGAACGGGCGTACATCGTGCGCGCCTATCGCCACGGGGTCGACAAGCTCATTCTTCGCGGCTCGGTCCGCGACCAGAAGCCGCCGGGGCTGTACATCACCGACGACACCGAGCCGCTGACCATTCATCACATGATCGTCGACCTCACGATCGCTGTCCCCTCGTTGGAGATCGTCGGCGCGAGGGCCGTGCTCGAGACGCATCCACACGCCACGTGCAAGCGAATCGAAGATCACTACGACAACCTGGTCGGGTTGTCGATAGCTCGCGGGTTCACCCACAAGATCCGCGAGTTGTTCGGAGGTCCACGTGGCTGTACGCACACCACGGCGCTGCTGCAGGCGATGGCGCCCGTCGCCATTCAGTCGATCTGGTCGTTCAACATGGCGCAGGCGCGCGACGACGGTGGCGGCACACCGTTCGACACGCAGGAGGCACGCCAAGGTGCCCTGATGGCCAATGTCAACACGTGCCACGTGTGGGCCGAAGACGGTGACCACGTCGCCGGCCTGCGCAACGGCCAGCCGATGGATGTGCCGCTGTGGATCACCAAGCGCTTCGACGAACTCGGCCGCGATCCCGCCACCTGGCGCGGCTGACAGTCACCGACGCCGACCGGTCAATGGCGCCATTCGCATTCCATGGAGTGCTTGCTGCTCATCGGAGTGTCTGCTGCCCGCCCGGGGTGTACGGAAACACTCGGACGGACGAGAACCCGATTGTCAACCCAACTGATCGCGAAGCGACTCCAGGTACGGCAACGATCGCTGATCCTTCGGACGGTTCGCCGCACGCTTGGACGCGATGATGTCGTCGAGATCGGCGACCACCACGATCAGGTCTTCACGCAACTGGGCGCGTCGGGACCGTCCGAGCCACCCCTCGTAACCAGCCAGCTTGCCAGCAGGCGTGAAGACAAGATCCAAGTCTCCGAACGCTGTCTCGAGGTTCAGCATGTGCGGCATGTTCCGGATGAAGGCCGCGTCAATGTTGGTCGAGACGGCTTCATCACCCGTTCGAATCTTCGCACCCAACCGCTTCAGCGCACGGGCGAGCCGCTCAAGGTTGTCGTCCTCAAGCGACGGGATGACGTCGATGTCCTCGGTCGGCAAGGGAGACCCATGGATGATCGCAGCGAAGCCGCCGAGCACCACGAAGTCGACCCCTTCGTCAATCAGGACTGCGCAGATCTCGACCGGGTCGAACGTCATCGAACTTGTGGCGAATCGACGAAGCGTGCTGACGCGCGGATCTCCATCAGGGTGTTCGTCACCTCGACCATGTGACGGACGCGCTCGGGCACCGACATGCGTAGCTGCCGCCGGATCTGGGAGATGTCGACACCGCGTTCATCCTCGATCACGGGCGGTTGCTCCACAACGACAGTGTACGTTCGAAGGATCAGCGCTTGTTCTCATCCCGAGCCGGCAGTCTCAGAGCCGGATCGATGTCGGGTACTGTCGTGGACAATCCGGCGCCGGCATCCGTCCGCGCAGCCTACGGAGAAGTGATCGCGGGGTAGCGATGGATCCGCAACATGTCCCAATGACAGTCACAGCGAGACCGGAATCATTCACGTTCGATGCGGGCACAACTGCTGTGATCGTCGTCGACATGCAGAACGACTTCGGAGACCCGGCGGGCATGTTCGGACTTGCTGGGATCGATCTGACCGGCATCCGCGAAACCATCGAACCCACGTCGAAGGTGCTCTCGGCCGCACGACGGGCAGGGATACTCGTGGTGTATCTGAAGATGGCGTTCCGACCGGATCTCTCCGACTCCGGCGCTCCTGGCGCTCCGAATTGGTTGAAGCAGCTGCGGATGAAACCTGGCGAGTACGTCACCGCCCCCGACGGGACCCCCAGTCGGGTTCTGGTCAGGGACACTTGGAACACCGAGATCGTGCCGGAGCTCGCACCCGAGCCTGGTGACCTCGTCGTCTACAAGCACCGTTTCAGTGGGTTCTTCGAGACCGACCTCGATGCCAGCCTGAAGTCCCGAGGCATCTCGACACTGGTCTTCACCGGGTGCACCACCAGTGTGTGCGTCGAGTCCACGATCAAGGACGCGATGTTCCGCGACTATCACTGTCTCTTGCTGGAGGACTGCACAGCGGAGGCAATCGGCGCCGACCTGCCACGCACCAACCATGACGCCACATTGCTCGTGGTCGAACGCCTGGTCGGGTGGGTGTCGGACTCACGCGCTTTCGAGGCTGTCCTCGACGCCGCCGAAAGCCGCCCCGTCAGCGTTTGAGGTCGGTCACGACTCCGCCGCTGACTCGTTCCAGATCTGCAGGCGACAGGGCGAAGACGTCGTGCCAGGTTCCGGCGGCGGCCCAGACCTCGTCGTGCTGCAGCAGGTCGGGGTCGATGAAGATCCGCAGTTTGGTCTTGTGGCCGAATGGCGGCACGCCTCCGATCGGGAACCCGGTCGTGTCATAGACAGTGTCGGCGTCGACGCGAGAACAGTTCGAGCCTCCAGCAGCGTGGGCCAACTTCTTCTCGTCGAGTTGATTGGAGCCACTGACGTAGGCCAGCACGACCTCGCCATCGACAGCAAAGATCAGGCTCTTCACGATCTGACCGACGTGCACTCCGATCGCGGCAGCTGCATCGGCAGCGGTCTTGGTTCCCTCCGGAAACCGGCGTGGCGCGATGGCCAATCCGAACTCGGCGGCCGCCGTTGCGACCCGAGTGACGTTGGGATGCGTGTCGCTCACGCCGTCCTCATGTCGTCGATTGCGGCCGCGAGCTTGCGATCCTTGTCGGTGACGGTGTTGCCGGCATCGTGTGTCGTGATCGTGATGGTGACCACGTTCCACGAGATCGCCATGTCGGGATGATGCCCTTGCTCCTGTGCGACCAGCCCAACTCGGGTCATGAACGCGAACGCCTCAGCGAAGTCAGCGAACGTCAACTCCGCACGGAGGGCACCATCAGCCTCAGTCCAACTCATCCCTCAAACGTAGCCAGCCGAGGCGGTGTGAGTCAGATGTGGAGCTGTGCGCGACACCGGGCACACAGCTGCCCGGCGCTCGATGGGTTGTGAGTCCACCAGCGCGCCAGCGGCCGCGGTCTGACTCACGGGCGTTCGATGTCAGTCGGCGGTCGCGAGCGCCGGTGCGGTAGTCGGCATGTCGGTGAGCGCCTCGGGGAACGTCCGCCGGCACCAGGCGTGGGCGAGGTAGGCAACGGCGATCACGATCACGACGTCGCCGACACTGAAGACGTTGGCGAAGGGCCAGCCCTTCGGGACTGCGAAGACGTCGCCGAGCCATTGCAGCCGGGCGCTGTGAACAACATTCGAGTTCTCGAACTCGTCCATGATCGGCGGAAACCCCGCAGTGCGCCACGCCCACTCCGAGGCCGGCATGGTGCCACCGTTCGCAGCGATCGCGGCCAGGTTCATGGCGGCGCCAACGGCCACGAGCAGAACGCCAGGGATGTGACGATTGCTCCACAGGAACCCTGCCGAGAGTGCGAACGTGAACAGATGCACCGGCTGACCGAGCCAGTTGGGGAACCCTCGGACCAACGTGATCATAATCTGCAGTCCGATGCTGAGCCACACCAGCCACACTCTGCTCAAGGTCAGTTTGGCCAGCGGCGCAAGCGATCGGCCTGTCAGTGGCACCGTCATGATCGCCACGAGCGACGCAATGACGATGATCATGACGACACGTGCTCGAGCGCTGACATCGATTGCCGAATGTCGAGCCATTCGACCAAATCGGGCAACGGCACCGGCCGGCAGATCAGGTAACCCTGGGCAATATCGCAGCCAAGGTCGGCGAGGGTGATCCACGATTCCTCGGTCTCGACACCTTCGGCGACTGTCTCGATCCCCAGTCCCTTGGCGAGGGCAACGATGGCCTTGACAAGGTGCTGTTGACGCTGGCTGTGAGCGATGCCATCGACGAAGCTGGCGTCGATCTTCAGCCGGTCGACGGTGAAGTCGCGGAGCATGCTGAACGATGAGTACCCGGTGCCGAAGTCATCGATCGCCACTCGCACGCCGGCCTCGCGCATCGCGCTGATGGCAAACAGACTTCGCTCGGGCTCGCGGGCAATCGCACTCTCGGTGATCTCCAGTTCGAGACGTGCCGGGTTCAGCGAGGCCTCGTCGAGTGCCTTCAACACACTCGACGGGAAACGACGATCCTGCAAGTTGCGGGCCGAGACATTGATCGACAAACGCATGTCGAAGCGTTCGACGACACGCGCATCGGTCGTCGCCTGGGTCAACACGAACTGGGTCAGAGGCCCGATCAGGTCGGTGTGTTCCGCAAGCGTGATGAAGTCGCCGGGAGGCACGCGACCCAGGGTCGGATGTTGCCACCGCAGCAGCGCCTCCATCGCGTTGGGTGTGCCATCGCGGAAACGTGTCAGTGGCTGATAGTGGATCTTCAGCTGATCGGCTGCGATGGCGTGTGACAGCTCGCCGAGCAGGCCGAGCCGCCCACGCTCGGGCCGTGAACCCAGGGCCTTGTAGCTCTCCACGCCAGTGCGGTAGCGCTTGGCGCGATACATGGCGACATCGGCGGCACTCAGCAGATCCTCCGGTGTGCGGCCATGGGTCGGCACGAAGGCCAGACCGATGCTGACTCCAACCGATAGCGGGAACCCGTCGACCATGATCGGCCGGGTGAGCTCGGTGCGAAGTTGCTCGACGATCGCCATGGTCGATGCTTCCGAGCCGACATCGGGAATCAGGACGGCGAACTCGTCGCCACCGAGACGAGCGACGACTGCAGCTTCTGGTGCCGAGCGCGTGAGCTGCTCGGCGACGCCCAACAGCACCATGTCGCCCGTCTGGTGACCGAGCCGATCGTTGATCTCCTTGAAACCGTCGAGATCCAACAGCAGAACGGCACCACGAACATCGTCCGGATTGGATGCGAGGAATCCGGAGAGATGGTTGTCGAACGTGCGTCGATTCAACAGGTGGGTCAGGCCATCGTGACTGGCTTCGTGAGCACGTCGCAACGCCTGCTGCGTGCTCTGGTAGATCAACAGTGCCGTCACGCCGAGCAGCGGAAGCATCAGCAAGCTGTAGTCGATCGCGACGACGAAGATCGGCGACAGCGCCAGCAGTGCTCCGTCGGCCGAGATGCTGAGAAAGAAGCTACGGCCCATCATCGAGCGCAGGCTTGTCTTGTAGTGAAGAGTCAGCACGATGCACGTCAGCAAACCGTTGGCGGTGAACACCAGCGCACCGGCGATGACAATGCCGATCCCCCATCGATACGACAGCTTGTCGGCATCGGTAAGCGGAGAACGCAGACCGAAGATTTCGAGCACCAGCGCGCCAGCCGCGAGCGATGCCGTGATCTGCGCTGCATTGAAGACGATCTTGGTCAGCGACTTGCGGTCGCGTAGATCGACGTACAGCGTGCACGCCGCCATCGCCGCGATGGCGACAATCGGAGAGCCGAGCAGCACGATGCTGAACGCGAACGCCCACCCCGGCGTGACCTGGCCGCCGTCACCGAAACGGAACCACTTCGTCCTCGTCTCGCCGATGAACAACAACCCGCAGAAGATTGCAACGTAGATGCCCTGCGACGGCGGAATGATGCCCGGCCGCCCCAAGGTGTAGACCAAGATCGTCAAGCCAACGGCGACGATCGCGACGGACGTGACATAGGCACCGACGAGCCTGCGTCTCGAATCGTAGTTGGTCGAGCTGTCCGGCAAAGTGAGGTTTCTTTCATCGAGAATTTCAGAAAAGTGAGTACGGCGCGGACACCGTGTGGATGCCCGCGCCGCAAGTTCAGCTCAGTACCATTTCCAAGGGGCGCCGACCGACGAGATCAAGGCAACGAATGTCGCAATGGCCGCTGCGGCCCGCACCGAGGTGTGATTGATGACTTTCATCACAGCCACTTTCGAGGCGCGGCGACGGTGATGACCAGCATCACAACCGGCGCCAGCCGGAACATGGTGTGTTTTGCTTGCTGACGCATCGAGGCGCCCTCCTAGTCGGCGTTCCGTCCATCGCACGGCGGCGTCCGCCGTTCACCTCCACCGTGCACCGTTGTTATAGGCACGAAAATCATCGGGCGATAGATGCCGATCCTTAAGTGATTTTCAGGACTTCATCAAGTAAACGGTCCTGGCAACAGCGCGTGACTGAGAACTGACCCCCTGACTGCACATGGATGTCGAACAAGCGACCGCCAGCAGTGACGCACCCCCACGAACCGTCACAACGGCCGAGCCCAGAGAAACCACCATTTGAGCCGTTTGACCTACCCAAAAAGGTCGGCCAACGCGCCACCCGAGGGTGCTTCGTCGTCCGTACCGACGAACGCTGCGTAACCGTCGATCTCGAGCTGATCGGCCAGCTCGGCGCCGCCCGAAGACACGATGCGGCCCTTCACCAAGATGTGCACACGATCCGGGCGCAGCACTTCGAGCAGGCGGTTGTAGTGGGTGATGGCCAACACGCCGAGGTTCTGCTCGTTGGTCAACGCCTCGATCCGCAACGCGCAATCGCGCAAAGCATCGATGTCGAGACCCGAGTCGAGCTCATCGAGGATCACGATCTTCGGCTGCAGCATCGCCACCTGCAACGTCTCGTTGCGCTTCTTCTCGCCACCGGAGAGGTCGACGTTGAGCGCTCGCTCGAACAGGGCCGCATCGAAGCCGATCTGCGCCGCTTCGGCGTACAACCGACTATCGAGGTCTGCCGTCGCCATCCCGCGGGCATCGAAGGCGTGGCGCATGACGTCGACGAGTTGCACGCCAGGCACTTCCGTCGGGTACTGCATCACCAGATGCAGCCCGGCCTGGGCGCGTTGCCAGCTGGGCAGGGCCAGCATGTCGACACCGTCGAGCAGCACCGAACCGGAGATCACTTCGTAGCCGGGTTTGCCCATGACGACTGCCGACAGCGTGCTCTTGCCGGCACCGTTCGGGCCCATGACCGCGTGCACCTCGCCCGAGCTGACCGTGAGGGTGATGCCGTTGAGGATGGTCTTGCCGGCAACCGAAGCAACCAGATCGCGGATTTCGAGGGTGCTCATTGATCCTCCAGATCGATCTCGATCATGCCGTCGACGACTTTGGCGACGTACACCGGCACGGGCATGGTGGCCGGCAGGGTCCGCGGCTCACCGGTCACCAGACTGAACGTGCTGCCGTGCTTCCAGCACTCGATTTCCTTGGTGTCGCAGAACAACTCGCCCTCGCTGAGCGAGAAGTCGGCATGGCTGCACGTGTCACCAATCGCGTAGACGTCGTCACCGATGCGAATGACCGCAACGGCACGTCCGCCGACATCGAAGCGCGTCGCAGTGTTGGGCGCGAGATCACTGAGCGGGCACACCACGGTGCTCACTGGCTGCGTCGATCCAGCTTGGCGGCCACCTGGGCGCGCAGCTCGCCGGCCAGCGGGCCGACGGGAAGCTGGGCCAGCACCTCGTCGAAGAAACCCAACACCACCAGACGCTCGGCCGTCTCGGGCGGGATGCCGCGGCTTTCGAGGTAGAACCGCTGGTCCTCGTCGATCGGCCCGATCGTGCTGGCGTGGCTGCACTTCACATCGTTGGTCTCGATCTCGAGGTTGGGCACGCTCTCGGCCCAGGCGCCGGCGCTCAGAGTGAGGTTGCGATTGGTCTGGTACGCCACCGAACCCTTGGCCTCGTGGCCGATGCGGATCAATCCGGTGTACACGCTGCGCGCCGTGTCTTGCACCGCTCCCTTGAACAACAGGTCGCTGGTCGTGCGCGGGGCGACGTGATCCTGCAGGGTGCGGAAGTCGTGCATCTGCGTCTCGTCGGCGTAGTACAGCGCAACCTGGCGGGTACTGGCGCCCTGGCCGACGACCTTGGCGTCGGTGCGCACCCTGGCGTAGTCACCGCCGAGGGCGACCGTGGCCAGCAGCGTGGTCGAGTCGCGATCGCCGATTGCGAGCTGATGCCCGAGCTGCCACACCGACGTGCTGAGCTCGTTGATGGCGACGTAGGTGACCCGCGCGGCCTGCTGGGCGCGTACGAACAGCCGCGGCACCACGAGTGCGGCACCGTCACCATCCGACACGAAGCGCTCGACGACTGTGACTTCGCTGTTTTCACCGGCGTCAATCACCAGCCGGGGGAAGCTCGCTTCGTCGCTGCCGTGAACGGTGTGGGTGACGACGATCGGTGTGGCGAGATGCACGCCACGCGGAATCGACAACACCGTCTGGCTGTAAAACGAGGCACTGAGCTCGTCGAAGATGTCGTGCACCACGGTGGTGTCGAGATCGTGATGATCCACGACGTGCCCGTTGGCGCCTTGCACGGAGGTCGTAGCGGCAACAGGGTGGAAGCGGTCGAGCTGCAGCTCGCCGATGCGGCTGTAGCGCCACACCTCCTGCTCGGCAGTGGGCAGTGACATTGTCTGGGCACGCTCCGCGGCGGCCCTGCGTAGCTGGTCAGAGGGTTCAACCAGGTCGGGGGAGAACGCAAGCACGGCCGAAATTCTACTACCCGCGTAGTGCTAATCCCCACGAGCAACACCCATCCGAGTGTCTCGCGCTCACCCGGGGTGGCGGCAAACACTCCACTGGAGGGTCAGTCGTCGCGGAAGCGGCGCATCAGGCGGCGGAAGGGCTTCTTGCGCTGCTTTTGCCTGGCGAAGCCCGCCTCCGACATCACCTGCGGGCCGATCGAGTTGAGGAAGTTCTCGGCCTCGTCGAGGATCGCCGCGGCGGTGCCATCGTCGAGACCCGGTGGCTCCAGTGGTGTCGGAGGAGCGACCATGGATCCGTACGTCCAGCCGGCGTCCATCCGCGGTTCGAACGCCGAGCATTGCACGGGGCAGCGCCACGGGGCATCTGGCGCCAGGTCGAGATCGCATTTGCGAACCGTCTCGCCGTTCGCATACGTGCGGCTCTCGAAGTGCTTGCATTCCTGACGCATTGGCATGAGCGAATCGTAGAACCACCGCAGCCCAGCGCAACCTTCACACCAAACTCTCAACCGCCCGCCGGACACCCGAGCAGGGCAGCAGCCTACGCTCGACTACATCACGAAGGGAATCGACATGACACGAAGCAAAGCGATGATACTGAGCACGGTCTTCGGCGCCACAACAGCGGTCCTGATGGCGGATGTAGCGTTCGCCGGCGATCGGGGTTTCGGCGACGGGTTCGACAGGCGTCACCACGGCGACGACTACATGTTCGTCTTCCCGCTGTTCCTGCTGATCGCAGTCGCGGCATTGCTGTTCCTGCTGTGGCGTGGACGCCAGGCCGTCGCACCGGTCGCCGGGCCGGCGACGACTTCCCCGACACTCAACGCCCAGGCGATTCTCGCCGACCGTTTGGCGCGCGGCGAGATCAGCCCCGACGACTACCGCGCTGCGATCGCTGTGCTACGCGAAACAGCACCGCCGCCCACGGGCTGATTGCGGCCGTTCGGTTCGCCCGGTAGCCGAGTACACCCGACATCCCCGGCCGCTCCCAGGATCGTCCCTGTCAGCGCTCAGAACGACTGTCGCTCTAGGAGCTGACACAGACGAGAATTGCGCCATAGCGGCTGGCGTGCGATGACAGATCATCGCACGGACCTAGCCGACGCTGCCTTCCATCTGCAGTTCGATCAGGCGGCTCCACTCGACCGCGTACTCCATGGGCAACGTGCGGGTGATCGGCTCGATGAAGCCGTTGACCACCATGCTCATTGCCTGCTCCTGCGACAGCCCGCGACTCATGAGGTAGAACAACTGCTCGTCGGCGATCTTGCTGACCGTTGCCTCGTGACCGATCTGGGCGTCGCGTTCGCCAACTTCCATGTACGGCATCGTGCGACTCTCGCTCTCTTCATCGAGAATCAGGGCGTCGCACTGCACGTGGCTCTTGCAGCCGTAGGCGCCTTCCTCGACGCGTACCAGGCCTCGATACGTCGTGATGCCGCCGTCTTTGCTGATCGACTTCGACACGATCTTCGACGTCGTCTCGGGGGCAGCGTGCACCATCTTGGCGCCGGCATCTTGATGCTGACCCGGCCCTGCATACGCCACCGACAACACCTCGCCCGTGGCCTTCGGACCGACCAGATAGACGCTTGGGTACTTCATGGTGAGCTTGCTGTTGTGGACGACGAAGCCCTGCGAGACAAAGTTGCCGGTGCCTTCTACCTCGATGTCCCAGGTGCGCACTTCGGCGACGTGGTCGCTGACCGCTACGGAGCGAACCTCGAGCGAGTCGGGGCACGGCAACGTCGACCGGCCGATGCGCCGGAAATGCTTCGTGCGTGCCGGCGCCTGAGCAGCGACTGCCAACTGCAGAGCGGGCGACAGGTATTGGACCAATCGCTCGTCGGCGGGTAGATCGAGACGATGCGCCCCACGTGGCTGCGACTGATAGCCGAGGATGGTCCTGGGACCACCCTCTTCGAATGCTCGGTGGCCGACGATGCCCAACGTATCGAGCAACAGCGCGACGTCGTCGACCAACTCGCCGTTGACGGACTTGAACGACAGGCCCCTGCGGCCCTTGGAAGCACATCCGTCGGAGTCGAGTAGGCCGGCAAGAAGCTGCAGCCGCTGAGACTCAGGGACGTCGTAGATCCACAACGGCAGCCGCTTGGCGAGAGCTCCCGTGACGACACCGTTGCGATCGAACAGCTCGACCAGCTCGACCGAACTCCATCGACTGGTGATCGCATCGGCACGGACTTCTGGCGCCGATCCGGGAAGCAAGGTGTCCATGACCTCGCACAACCTGGCGTACGCCCGATCAGTGGTCGGCACCGAGAATGTCACCCGATTCTGCTCGAGCGAACCATCGCCGATGAAGAGCCCAAACAGCCACATCAGGTCGTCGGTGGAGAAGTCTGGTACCTGGAGACGGGTCGTCCGCGACCGGTGCGCCTGGAAGGTTGTGGTGTACTGGTTGCCGCTCTGAAACGACGACACATCGTCGGGGCGCTCGAGCTTGTATGGATGGCCGTAGTCGATGCTGGTGCGCGGAACCAGTGCTTGCTGCAGATGATCGGCACGCACGTAGGCCAGCGAGTAGCGACCCAGCTTCTTGGCCGTCGCAGGGTCGTACCCATAGGACAGGAAGGGGTGGTTGTCGGTGACTCGCAGGCGCCGCGTGCCAACACTGACTTCGCGCACGGCCTGAAGCCCGGAATCGCGCTTGGCAAGTACGCGCCGGAAGACGAGTTGACCCGATTCGTGATCGAAGGACAGCACCTCTTCGCCGGGTACCACCATCTCGATCGGCTTCACACCGCTGGGCGTTGTGACGGTGGAGCCCTCAGCGAGACAGCCGATGTTGCCGTCGATCCATTCCATGTGACCCTCGGCCTCGACGCGGGCTCGCTTGGTGACCAGGTTGTAGACGTTGGGTGACCAGTTCTGGATGGTCGTGTAGGTGACACGAGCCGATGGCTTGACGATGATCTCGACCACCGCGGAGTGCAGCGAATCGTTGGTGTACACCGGGGCGGAACAGCCCTCGATGTAGTGAACCTGCGAGCCCTCGTCGGCGATGATCAGCGTTCGCTCGAACTGGCCGGCGTTCTCGCTGTTGATGCGGAAGTAGGCCTGCAACGGCATCTCGACCTCGACGCCCGGTGGGACGTAGATGAAGCTGCCGCCGCTCCACACCGCCGTATTGAGCGCAGCAAACTTGTTGTCACCGGGAGGAATGACGGTGCCGAAGTACTTCCGAACGAGGTCGGGGTACTCGCGCAAGGCGGTGTCCATATCGCAGAACAAGATGCCCCGCTGCTCGAGATCCTCACGATTGCGGTGAAAGACGACTTCGCTTTCATACTGCGCGGTGACGCCGGCGAGGTACTTGCGCTCTGCTTCCGGGATGCCGAGCTTCTCGTAGGTGGCCTTCATCTGCTCGGGGAGGTCGTCCCACTCGCTGACCTGATCGGTGGCCGGCTTGAGGTAGTAGAAGATGTCTTGGAAGTCGATGTCGGGCATGTTGACGGCGAACCACTCGGCCATCGGCTTCTTCTCGAACAACCGCAGGCTGCGCTGACGCTGCTTGGTCATCCACGTCGGCTCGCCCTTCCACCACGAGATCTGGTCGACGACGGCAACGTCCAAACCCTTGTGCGGCTTGAACGCGTACTCGACGTTGTCGTCGCTCCAGCCGAGGCTGTACTTGCTGAGGTCGAGGTCGAAAGTCGTCATCGCTGACTCCGTTCAAGCGGAAGCTGGGGGATTTCCCCTACGCACATAGTAACAATTAGTGGCGAGGTTCCCACGAACAATGACCCGAGCAGGTCAGGCGGCGCGGACCTGGGGCACGTCGATGAAGATGCACTCGCCAGGGCACGCCAGCGCGGCGTGAATGACGGCTTGCTCGTTGCGCGGCTCGACCCTGGCCAGGCTGCTACCCCCGCCGGGATCGTTGAGTACGAAGTCGGCTTCGGCCACATAGGCGATGCCATCCTCCAGCTGCACGAACACGTCGGGGCAATGGTCGACACACAGTCCGTCGCCAGTACACAAGTCTTGATCGATCCACACCCGCATGACATTGCCGACCCTACCGTCATCGACACGTCTCTGAACAGACGGCAAGGCGACGAATCGATGGTGACGGATACTGTGAGCGGCGTGCACGAACCCCTTGCCAAACAGATCGAACATCATTGGGATCGCCCAACGGGCCGAGTCAACGACCCATGGGCGTGGCTGCGAGATCGGCACGATCCCGACACGATTTCCTACCTCGAAGCCGAGAACGCCTTCGCTGCGGCGTGGTTCGCCGATCACGACGAGCTGATCGAGACGATCTTCGGCGAGATCAAGTCGCGTATCCTGGAAACCGACATCACCGCACCCGTGAAGGACGGTGAGTGGTGGTACACGTCACGAACCGAGGCAGGCAGCAACTATCCCATCCACTGCCGCGGCCGGTCGGCTGACGATGCACGGTCCGAGGTGCTGCTCGACGAAAACTGCGAGGCCGAGGGACAGGAGTTCTTCTCGGTCGATGCATTCGACATCAGCCCCAACCAGCAGTTGCTGGCTTGGAGTGCCGACATCGAGGGCGGCGAGAAGTACACGATGCGCATCCGCGACTTGGCCAGCGGCGTCGACACCGCCGACGTCGTTCACGAAGTCGCCTGGTGCGGCACGGCGTGGTCTCACGACAACCGATCGTTGTTCTACGTCACCGCCAACGACGCGATGCGGCCGCACAAGGTGTGGCGACATGACCTTGGAACTGATCAGACCGATGACGAGTTGATCTTCGAGGAGACCGACGAGCGCTGCTATGCCTACGTCGAACTGAGCCGCAGCGGTCAATGGATCATCATCGACAGTCGGTGCAAGACGTTCTCCGAAATACTGTTGATCCCCGCCGATGATCCCAAGCAGGCACCGCGAATCGTCCGGCCGCGCAGTGACGACGTGGAGTATTCGGTCGATCACTGGGGCGACCGATTCGTGATCCTGACCAACCTCGACGCCGAGGACTTCCGCGTGATGACCGCGCCGATCGAGCAGCCAGATGCGTGGAGCGAGCTCGTCGCCCACCAACCCGGACGCCGCATCATTGCCACAGAACCGTTCGAAGGACATCTCGTGCTGCACGAGTGGAGCGACGCTCAGCAGCGCCTGCGCGTGCTCCTCGGCGACGGGGCCGAGCGTGTTTTCGATCTTGGCGTCGAGCCGCACGAGGTAGAGATCGACGCCAATCCCGAGTGGCGCAGCGAGACGTTCCGCTATCGATACCAATCACTGACCACACCGCTGACGATCTACCAAGAGCACGTTCGCAGTGGAGAGCGAACGATGCTGAAGCAGACTCCCGTGCCCGGTGTCGACCTGTCGAGGTACAGCGCGACGCGTGAGTGGGCGACATCGCACGATGGCACGCGCGTTCCGGTCGACCTCGTGCGACACGTCGACACGCCGTGCGACGGCAGCGCGCCGTGCTTGGTCTACGGCTACGGCAGCTATGAATCGTCGGAAGCGCCGTGGTTCAGCCCGGCACGGCTCTCGCTGCTCGACCGCGGCTTTGTCTGGGCGCTGGCCCATCCGCGCGGCGGCGGCGAACTCGGCCGCCGGTGGTACCTCGACGGCAAGCTCCTCAACAAGCGCAACACGTTCCTCGACACGATCGCCGTCGCCGAACATGTCGTTGCCAACGGCTGGGCATCGCCCAGCCGGGTCGCAGTTCGGGGCGGTAGCGCTGGCGGTCTGCTCGTCGGGGCGTGCATGACGATGCGACCCGAGTTGTTCGCCGCCGTCGTGGCCGAAGTGCCCTTCGTCGATGTGGTCACCACGATGTACGACGAGGCGCTACCGCTGACGATCACCGAGTGGGATGAATGGGGCAACCCGGCCAGCGAACCGCTGGCCAGCTACATGCTGAGCTACTCCCCATACGATCAGACAACGGCGCGCGACTATCCAGCCGTCCTCATCACCGCCGGCCTCAACGACGTGCGCGTCAGCTATCACGAGCCCGCGAAGTGGATCGCCAAGCTGCGGGCGGTGCGTACCAACAACGCTCCGCTGATCATGAGATGCGAGATGGGTGCGGGCCATGCCGGCCCGAGCGGGCGCTACGACCTGTGGCGCGAGGAAGCACGCACGCTGACATTTCTCATCAGCACCGTCTGATCACACCGTCCGATCACACCAGGCCGAACGCGACCACTGCGGCAAGTACGAGAAACGCGGCATTGCGCACGATGTTGCTCCAGCCGATGGGCTTGCTGGACCACGCTCCAAAGCACGCGCACGGTGGATGCTTTCCCTGCAGCAACCGCACCACCACCAATGCCGTGAAACCCGCCAGCACGGCGCCAGCCACCATCGCCACGGGTCGCCTGGCGATCTGAGCGATCAGCAGCGCACCGATCATCGTCTCGACGTAGGGCACGACCACCGCCACGATTCGAGACACACCCAGGTCGGAGGACTGGGCTTGCCACTGCTGCGGCGCAGCAAGCTTTGTGACACCGGCGACCACAAACACAGCGCCCAGCAAAACGCTGGCTACGACGATCACCGGGCCACGCTAGGCGACGTCGACGACGAGCCCTTCTGATGCGGCGATCACATCAACCCCGCGCCGCGCCCCGGTCTCAACAGCGCAACGCAACAGGTCGTCGAGGTCGTCGTCGCGTCGAGCCGGGTCGTGGTGAAACAGCGCCAACCGCTTGGCGCCCGCTTGCGTGGCCAGCCAGACGGCGTAGTCGATGGTGCAGTGACCCCACGTCGCCTTGATCTTGAACTCGAGCGGCGTGTACTGCGCATCGTGGATCAACAAGTCGACCCCTTCGACCAGATCAAGCGCACCGGGTGCAGCCGAGTAACTGCCGTCGAAGGGCTGTTGATGATCCGACAAGTAGGCGACCGAAAGGCCCTGCCACTCGACGCGGAAGCCGAGCGTTGGCCCGAGATGTGGAACGAGTCGCGCCATCACGTTGTACCCGCCGATCGAGAACTCGGAGTCGGCGGTGTCATGAAAGTTGACCGAGCCGGGCAGCTCGTCGACGCTGACCGGGAACAGCGGCGGGCGAATCGTGCTCGAGACAACCTCGTCGAGCGAGCGCCCGTCGTCCTGGGCCGGGCCGTAGACATCAAGGCTGGATCCCTCACGCAGCAGCGGTGAGAAAAACGGGAGCCCCTGCACGTGATCCCAATGCAGGTGGGTGAGGAGGCAGCTCCCCCGGAACAATTGGTCGGTGGCCACCTTCTTGCCGAAGTACCGAAGGCCGGTCCCCATGTCGAGCAACAGCGGCTGCTGCCCCGGCGCGTCGATCGAAACGCACGACGTGTTACCGCCATACCGCCGGATGTCATCGCTCTGGCACGGCGTCGAACCGCGAACTCCATGGAACGTGACGCGCATCACTGAGTGATCCCCAAGACCGGCACGTTACGCGCCGTTCGTCCACAGGAAAAGCTCGGGCAACGTGACGTGCGTCGCAGGGGGTACGTTTCGTCGATGGTTGAACATTCTAGCCAGCGCATTGAACGGCCAACTTTGCCCGACGGTCTGGTTGTCATCGTGAAGCGGGAGTGTGCGACCTGTCAGATGGTCGCCCCGCTGCTGGTCGATTTGCGTGCCAACAACGCCATCACGATCTTCAGCCAGGACGATGCGATGTTCCCGGCCGGCACCGACCCGATCCACGATGCCGACCTCGCGGTCAGCTGGCACCACGACATCGAGACCGTGCCAACGTTGATCCGGGTTGTCGACGGATACGAGGTCGAGCGAACCGTCGGGTGGTTGCGATCCGATTGGCAACGCATGACCGGGATCGACAACCTCGGCGATCAGCTCCCCGTGATGCGACCCGGCTGCGGGTCGATGAGCGTCGATCCAAACGTGGTCGACTCGCTGCGAGCCGCATTCGGCGGCGGCGTGCTGCGTTCGCGACGGCTGGAACTGGCCGACCTCGACGACGAGATGGAGGTGTTGTTCGAGCGCGGCGTGACCGATGGTCTGCCGGTGACCCCGCCGACGGTGCAGCGGGTGCTGCGGATGTTGGAAGGCACGACGCGAGCTGCCGACGAGGTCGTTGCCATTGTCGCCCCGGATCTGGTCGAGGTGACCGTCGAGAAGATCGCAATCAACGCAGTGATGGCCGGCTGCAAGCCGGAGTACCTGCCGTGGGTGATCGCCGCCCTCGAGGCGGTATGCACCGACGAGTTCAACATTCACGGTGTGTTGGCCACCACGATGCCGGTCGGCCCGGTGCTGATCTGCAATGGCCCGGGCACGCGAGCGATCGGGATCAACAGCGGCGTCAATGTCTTCGGCCAAGGCAGTCGCGCCAACTTGACGATCGGGCGCGCTGTGCAATTGGTGGTTCGCAACATCGGCGGAGGCCGGCCGGGCGAGGTGGATCGGGCGGCACACGGAAATCCCGGCAAGCTGAGCTTCTGCTTTGCCGAGGACGAAATCGGTTCGCCGTTCACATCGCTGGCCGTCAGCCGGGGATTCGCTGCCGACGTCGATACCGTCACCGCGTTCGCCGGGGAGGGCCCACGGTGCATCGTCGACCAGTTGGCGCGCGACCCTGATCAGCTGACCAACACGTTCGCGGCGTGCCTGCGAACCGCGCATCATCCGAAGCTCGTGATCGGATTCGACTGCGTTCTGGTGGTCGGACCGGAGCACGCACGGGTGTTTACGGAAGCCGGTTGGGACCGCCTGAAACTGCTATCCGAACTGCACGGGCGCCTGCAGATTGCCGGCAGCGAATTGGTGCGGGGCGCTGGCGACATGGCTGAAGGGGTACCCGACTGGCTGGCGGGCGAAACTCTCGGAAAGTTTCGTGCCGATGGTTTGCTGTTGGTGCATGCGGGCGGAGGCGCCGGATTGTTCTCTGCAATGATTGGCGGCTGGGCCAACGGTGCCACCGGCTCGCAGCCGGTCACCAGGAAGGTTGGGCGATGACCAGGCTTCTCCTCGATCCGACGAACGAACGCACCGTGCTGCAGCGATCGCTGCTGTCGCGCCCTGGCTCGTTGCAGGGCAAGACGATCGGTTTGCTCGACATCTCCAAGCCACGGGGCGACGTGTTCTTGAACCGGGTCGAGCAACGATTGGTCGAGCTCGGCGCCAACGTGTTGCGCTACCGGAAGCCGACCTTTGCCAAGCCGGCACCTGTCGACCTGCGCCATGAGATCGCCACCCAATGCGAGTTGGTGATCGAGGCCCTCGCCGATTGAGGCAGTTGTACGTCGTGCAGTGTGCACGACATCGTTGATCTTGAAGCCCGCGGGGTGCCCGCTGTGTTCGTCGCGTCCGCGCAGTTCGTCGATGCAGCCGACGCGCAGTCGAACGCACTCGGGTTCCCAACCGTCGCTCGCGTGTTCACCCCACACCCGATCCAAGACCGCACCGACGACGAGATGATCGCGTATGCGGACGCGGCCATCGACGAAATCGTCGCCGCCATCACCGCCGGCCAAGACGCAGCGGGATAGTTCAGCAGTCGATCGCGGCACGCATCGCCGCGCACACTTCAGGCCAACGACCTGAGCCGAGTGAGCCGAGATGGGTCGTCAAGTACGCCCGGCGAATCGCCAGGGAGTTGTCGACGGTAGCGGCACAGTCCAATCGGAGACCATCGTCAGGCCCGAGCGGCACCTCGGTGGGGATACCGCGTACCGATCGAGTGACCGGGGCAACCAGCACTGTGTTCAGAAGTCCGATCGCCTCGTTACGAGTCAACACGAGATACGGGCGTCCCTTTTCGCTCGGTGTCTGGCCAAACCAGATGTCGCCCTGGCGCATCACCACCACTTCTCCCATGGCTCTTCGTTGATGGAGTCGATCAAGGCCTGATCGCTGCCCGCCATTTCATCCTCGGTCTGGGGCATCCGCCGATATCCCTCGACGATCTGCTCGCCGATCTCCTGGCGACGTTCCTGGTCGATCAGCCTTATCAGTGCATCGCGCATCGCTTCGGTGCGGCTGTCGTAGTTGAGACGAATCACGACCCAGTCGAGGTCGCGGAGCAGATCATCGGGCAGACGAATTGCCAGCTGTGTTGGCATTCAAACAGCATACCGTTATGGTAGCTGGACTGCAATGCCAGTCGTGATCACCAGACCGAAGCGCGCCTGGACATCCCCCACCGCAACACCTCAGAGTGTTTGCCGCCAGCCCGGGTGGGCGTCAAGCACTCCACTGGACCTACTCCGCCCAGACGTCGACACCGTCATATGGCCGGCGGCGTGTTGGCACGCTGTCACGCTTCCACACCATGACCCTGCGCCGGAAGTAGCAGACCTCTTGTCCGTGTTGATTGAAGCCTTTGCTCTCGACGGTGACAATGCCACGGTCGGGTTTCGACTTCGATGGCTGCACGTCGAGCACTCGTGTTTCGGCGTGGATCGTGTCACCGTGAAACGTGGGGAACTTGTGCTGCAACGTTTCGACCTCGAGGTTGGCGATTGCCGCGCCGCTGACGTCCGGCACGCTCATGCCCAACACCAGCGAGTACACGAGATTGCCGACGACCACATTGCGGCCCTGCACGCTTTCCGCGGCGAACCAATCGTTGGTGTGGAGCGGGTGATGGTTCATCGTGATCATGCAGAAGAGATGATCGTCGTACTCGGTGATCGTCTTGCCAGGCCAGTGCTTGTACACGTCTCCGACGACGAAGTCTTCGAGGCATCGCCCGAACGGGCGCTCATGCGAGGTCATGTGGCCGACAGTAGCTAGCGATCGTCGTCGCCGTCACCTTCGACCGGCAGCTCGGCCGTCGGGTCACCCATGTCCTTTCGTCGCTGGGCAAAGCGCACGGAGAAATCGAGGGCGCGTTCGTTGTTCGACGGATCTGCGGCGATGTCGCGCAACCGCCGCAAACGGTCTCGGCGACCAATGCTCCATGGCCCGACCCGCAGTGACGCGTACAGGATGCCGCCGAGCACGATCGGGAAGAAGAACTGCGCGAGGCGGTACGTCGCGGTGCCCAGCACCGCTGTTCCCTTCGTCAGGCCGAAGCCGACCAACGCGATCGGCAGACCACCGTCGATGATCCCGAGACCGCCCGGCATGATCGGGATCACCGCGAGCACGTTGACGAGACCGAAGGCGACGATCAGCGCGTCGATGTCGGTAGACGCGCCGAACGCACGCAGGAACACCCACAGCGCAGCGGCATCGAGGATCCAATTGGCTGCCGCCCATCCGAGCACCCGGCCGAGCAACCGACGGTCGCCGGCAAGATCTTCGAGACGCAATCCGATATGTCGCACGCCGGCCGCTGCTCGATCCTCGCTGAGACGAAGGTGGCGCGCCACCCATCTCAGGATTCGCTCGGCTCGTCCTTGGCCCTCCATGAGGCCGAAGACGATGCCGCTGGCAATCAGCATCAGCACGATGCCGGCGATGGCGGCCGTTGCGTAGCCGGGGTTGACACCACGGATGGGAATCGAGACGGTCAACGCGATCCAGAAGATCAGGTTGAGCACCACAGCCGAGCCGAGACCTGCCGTCGCCAACGCGAATCCGGCATCGGGTCCATGCACACCCGACAGCGTCATCAGGCGGTATCCCAACGCAGAACCGGCGGCGCTGCCGCCCGGAACGATGCTCGACAACGCCTTGGTGCTCATCTGGATGCGAAAGAGTCGGGCACGCGAGATCTTGGTCGACTCCTCGCCGAGCGCCGCCCGCGTCAACAAGGTGTATGCGAACAACGCGGACAACTCGAGCAGCAAGCCGAGCCCGAGGAGCGCCGGGTTGACGCTGCGAAGCTTCCCCGCAGCCTCGCGCACACCCGGTACGACGGCGTATGTCGCGAAATAGATGATCGTGACGAAGGCCAGCAACTTCAACGTGAATCGGAATGGCCGGAACCGGCGAGGGCGCGGCGGGCCACCCGTGTCATCCGATGACACACGGGGCAATTCACCCGTTGCGGGGTCATCCGACTCGATGGCCATCTCGTACTGCTTAGTCCAAATCGACGGTTACCACAGGCGATGAGACGTGTGGCACTCAAGTATCCCGGTGAGCCGCGCCGATATCTTCTGTGGAAGCGAGAGGAGGAACCCAATGAAGAAGGCCATCGTCATCAGCGCTATCGCATTGCTCGCCGCCTGCGGCAGCACCACCAGCGACGTATCGGTTGGGTCGACCGGAAGTGCCGTCGATGCCACCGACGACACGATCACCGTCGACGATTTCGGCGACATGCCCCAGGAATGCATCGACTTGTTGGGTTCATTCCTGAGCAAGATCGAGCCGAAGGTCTCGTCAATCGATTGGGACGAGGCGACGCTCGCCGATTTCGAGGCATTCACCAAGGAGTTCGAAGCCGACTCCAACTCGTTCGATGCCGAGATCTCCGCCGCAGGCTGCAACAGGTACAGCCTCACCGGATCCGACGACAGGCAGTTCGAGCAGATGGCTGATCTGGCTGCGGCGGAGGCGCCCGGCACTCTCGGCTTCCTGCAGTTCCTCAATTCTCTCGCCGGCAGCGCGACCGACACGGGTGAATCGATTCCGTCCGACTGCGCCGGGACCATCGCGGCCGTCGAGCAGTTCCTGGCACGCGGCGAGACGATGCAAGATCTGACGATGGCAGAGGTGACCAGGCTCGGGCAGTTGATGACGGGGGTCAGCGACAACTGCAGTGCGGAAGAATCGTCCGCCTTCTACGCCCGGGAAGACCTGACGACCTACCTCGGCACCTGATCCGCAACACTTCCTACAAGGGTGCGCAGCCGGCGAGTGAGTTCAATGCGCGTGTCAGCTGGACATTTTCCGAGGTGCACGACGACCAGTTCTCTGTCAGGCACAACAACGAAGTACTGCCCTTCGTAGCCGTGCCCGGCAAGGCTGCCCGGTAGATCGCGCCACATCCACCAGTGGCGACCGAAGTCGAAGTCGTTCTCGTCGTTGGCAACGAACGCTCGAGCGTCGTCGCACCAGCCCTCTGGCAACAGTCGCCGACCATCGACGACTCCGTCGTTTCGATACAGCTCGCCGAACCTGGCGAAGTCGCGGGCTGTGGCATATACGTACGACGAGCCAACGAATGTGCCGCTGGTGTCGAACTTCGGCATAGCGCTCTGCATGCCGGCTGGCTCGAACAAGCGCTCGCGTAGGAAAGCCTCCATGTCTTCGCTCCCGCCACCGACCGCGTCACCCATGATCCGACAGATGATGTTGGTCGTACCGCTGGAGTAGTTCCACGTCGAGCCGGGGCGGCAGGTCATCGGGAGTGCTGCGGCGTACGCGGCCATGTCGTGCCGGCCCTCACCAAACAGCATCTCGAGGCAGTGACTGACCGAGTCGTCGACATAGTCCTCGACCCATTCGAGTCCACTCCGCATCTCGAGCAGATCCTGCAACGTGATCGCTTCCTTCGGTGTGCCGCGCCAACCGGCGACGGGAGCCGGGCAACTGAGCTCGAGTAGACCATCGCTCACCAGAATTCCCACCGCCGCGTGGGTGATGCTCTTCGCCATGCTCCACGAAATCAATGTGGTTTCAGCACTGACCGGACTTCCGGCAGCGAAGATCGTGTCGGGCTGCAGGCCGTACCTCTCGAACACAACATCGCCGCGGTGCATGACTACCAGAGCAAGGCTGACGCCGTGCGGCGCATCGCTGGCGAACAACTCGTCGGCGACCTGCGAGATTGTTTCGTACACGAGCCTTCACCGTAGCGAGATTGAGTCGAATGGCTCATTTCGGTTCCACAACCCCGCTGTTACAACTCCTGCATGGGACGAATTCATAGGGCGCGCTGGTCTGCCATAGGTGCTGCTGTTGCAGTCAGCCTCGGTGCAGGTGGACTGATCACATTCGTAAGCGCTGCAGGCGGATCCCCATCGACCTTCACACCAATCACTCCCTGCCGATTGCTCGATACTCGCGCCGACGGGCCGCCCACCGGCGAGCCATCGCCGCGTACCACGCCACTGGGACAGGGTGAGACGCTGACCGTCACGGCGCGCGGCAACTTCGGCAACTGCCTCGCCCTGTCGCCCACAGCAACCGGCGCTGTTCTGAACGTCACGGCCGTCAATCCGTCGGCGGGCGGGTTCCTCACCGTGTGGCCCGCCGACAAGGTGCGGCCGCTGGCCAGCAGCCTCAACTGGGCAGCGGGCCAGGGTCCGACCCCGAACCAGGTGACCACCGGGCTCGACGCATCTGGCCGGCTCAGTCTGTTCACCAACGCAGGCACCGTGGATGTACTGATCGACGTCGTCGGTCTCTACGAACCAGCCTCTGCGGGCGGCGGCTCGGCTGGGCCAACGGGCCCTGCCGGTCCTGCCGGCGCCACCGGTCCTGCCGGCGCCACGGGTCCTGCCGGCGCCACCGGCGCACAGGGTCCAATCGGCCCGTCGGGCGGCCCAGCCGGCCCACAGGGTGACCCCGGAGCGCAGGGCGCTCCCGGCACTCAGCTGATGACCGCGTCGAACCCCGACACCTCGATGGGCGGGCAGTACTCTTCGATGAAGCTCGACAGCGCCGGCAATCCAGTGATCAGCCACTACGACCCGGCGTTGGGGCAGCTTCGGTTGACCCGCTGCTACGACCCGGCATGCGTCGTTGCCCACAGCAATGTCATCGACGGTGATGGCAACCTTGACCTGATCGGCAAGTACACATCCCTTGAGCTGGATTCCGACGGCTTCGCAGTGATCAGCTACTACGACGCCGTCAACGGTGACTTGAAGCTGGCTCACTGCGACGACCTCGACTGCGTCGTCAACGTCTCGGTCAACACCGTCGATGCAACGAGCGACCGAGGCCAATTCTCGTCGTTGGCGCTCGACGAAAGCGGCAACCCGGTCATCAGCTACTACGACGCCACCAGCGGCAAGGTGCTGCTCGCCCACTGCAACGACAGGTACTGCGCAGGCGGCGACGACGCCCCGGCCGGAACAATCAATACAGGTGACGGAACCAACGATGTCGGCCAGTACAGCTCGCTGGCGCTCCACCTGTTCGATCAGCGGCCGGTGATCGCCTACTACAACGTCACAGACGGCGATGTGAAGCTCGTGCACTGCAGCAACGATGCCTGCACCGGCGCCCAGTCGAGCGTTGTGGTCGATGGAGCAACAGAGGATGTCGGCGCCGACCTGTCGATGGCACTCGACCTCGGCAGCAATCCCGTCATTGCCTACTACGACGCCGACAACCTGGCCCTGAAGGTCGCTCGCTGTGATGATCAGGCGTGCACCGCACCTGTGGTCAACTTCGCCCTCGACGGCTTCACCAGTCCGATCGACACATCGATCGCCCTGGACGCCAACGACTTCGCGGTGGTCAGCTACATCGACAACTCGAATGCGAATTCGGGCCAGACCTTCATGCGGATCGCTCGTTGCCTCGACCTCGCTTGCACGGCCGTTGACTCGGCGACGCCCGATCCGGTCGCCGGCGAACTGCCGGCCAACACCTCGATCGTGCTCGATGCCTACGGCAACCCGACCATCAGTCGATTCGACAGCATTCTGGCCAAGCTCACCGTCGTGCATTGCACCGATCCGATGTGCACCCCCACCGTCAGGCCGATCTCGGCCCCGTAAGACATCTCCCGACCCCCCAAAACATCATGTGAGCGCGTCAACCATCGGCGGTTGGTCGATGCGCTCACATGATGCGCGTATCCCCACAATCGCTGTGACTGATGGGCAAGACTGGAGCGATGGATGTCGCCTCGGCGCTAGGCACCTATCTGGAGATCGTCGACTCGTCGGCGCCCGGGTTGGTCGAGGGGCTGTATGTCGTCGGCTCCTACGCGTTGGATGATTGGCAGCCCGGGCGCAGCGACATCGACATCGTCGCGGTTCTAGCCGAGCCCGCAAGCAACGATGACTTCGCGACGTTGCATACCGCGCACGCGCTGCTCAACGAGCACCAACCGCGGCCGTTCATCGACGGACCGTACTTGGCGTGGGGTGACCTGATCGCTGCGCCTGCCACCGGTTTGCATCGACCCTGGACGCTCGACGGCCAGTTGCACCACGATGGCGAGTGCTTCGAGATCAACCCGGTCACCTGGTACACGCTGGCCACCTACGGTGTCACCGTGCGCGGCCCCGCCGCCGAGAAGTTGCATATCTGGCACGAGGTCGAAGAGCGCGTTCGATTCGTGATCGACAACCTCTCGACCTACTGGTCGCAACTCGCCGACGCCGTCGTCGAGGCCTGTGAAGACCCAGCATCGTCGTTCAACATGGCATCGTTCGAGTGGTGTGCGCTCGGCGCGCTACGGCTCCACTACACAGCGTTCACCGGCGATGTCACGTCGAAACGCGGTGCCGGCGAGTACGGCATCGTCGTCACACCCGACTACATGTACGACACGCTTCGCGCCGCGCTCGACGCACGCGCAAGCGGCGAGGGCGAAGTGACCGCGAAGATGATGCTCGGCGCCGCCGACGTGATCAGTTGGACGGTGAACGAGGTGCGCCAGGCAGCGGTGTGACGTCGCGGTCGATCCACTTGTGGCCGACATCGGGAACCGGTCCGGTGGCGAGTGCGATGGCTTCGTCGATGGTGTGCGCGCGCTGCGCCAACATGCGGTGCGAGTCACGTACGAATCCGGCCGTGACGGCGTTGCACATCCAGTCGAACAGTGGACCCCAATAGCCGTCGACATCGAGCAGCACCACGGGTTTGGCAATCAACCCCAACTGGTTCCATGTCAACGCTTCGGCGAACTCATCGACCGTACCGAACCCGCCCGGCAGCACGACGAAGCCGTCGGCCAGGTCAGTGAGACGCGCTTTGCGATCGTGCATGGTCGGCACGACTTCGAGGCGCGTCAGAGAGGTATGAGCAACCTCGGCACGCATCAGCTGCTCGGTGATGACACCGAGCACCTCGCCATCGGCAGCGAGAGCAGCGTCGGCCACGAGGCCCATCAGCCCGACGTGACCGCCTCCGTACACCAGTCCGATGCCTCGATGGGCCAGAGCGGATCCCAGCTGTTGAGCCGCCTCGGTAAACGACGGCGATGTGCCCGCATTCGACCCGCAGTACACGCAGATGCGCGTTGTTGGTTCTGAACGCATGCGCAAGCCTGACACAGTCGGCCAACGATCGTCACCCTCACCTTTCGGGTCTCGAGCTCACGTCGGTAGCCTCACCATCGTGCAGGAACACCGCGATGATGCTTGGGATGATCCTTGGGCCGACCTGTCGGCAGCCGACCTCGTCGCTGCCGCTGACAGCATCGAGATAGCCGACAGCGTCGTTGGCAAGGCGATCCGCCACCTGGCCGCCGAGGGTGGCCCCGACCGGCATCAGGTGCTGGCCTACGACCTGGCTCACGCATCGGCACAAGTTGCCGCCGCCAAGGCGATGCTCGACTATGGCGCAAAGGGCGACCTCGAAGCCCGCCTCACCTGTGCCTTCGTCGCCGACATGATCCACGACCTGATCACGCGGCTGTGCGGGCGCGAGACCATGTGGGGTTTGGAGAAGGCGCCGTTGCGTGCCACCCACTCGTTCCTCGACAAGTTCCGCGACCCACACTTCATCGCTTCGCTCGCAGTACGGCCGGGCCCGCGCCATCTCGACAGCGAATTCGAGATGGTGCAAGACACGTTCCGATCGTTCGCCGACAACGAGATCACCCCCCGTGCCGAGCACGTGCACCGTCTCAACAGTGATGTGCCAGAGGATCTGATCGCCGGTCTGGCCGAGATGGGCGCCTTCGGACTCAGTGTGCCCGCCGAGTACGGCGGCTACAGCGAGGGCGGTGACGGCGAGTACCTCGCGATGGTCGTAGCCACAGAGGAACTCAGCCGCGGCTCGTTAGGCATCGGTGGCTCACTGATCACGCGCCCAGAGATCCTCACCAGGGCCCTCGTGAAGGGCGGCACCGAAGCGCAAAAGCATCACTGGCTCCCCAAGCTGGCAACGGCCGAAGTGATGGCCGCGGTCGCGGTGACAGAACCCGACTTCGGCAGCGACGTGGCCGGCATCAAGGTCACCGCGAAGCCCGCTGCTGGACCCGATGGAGCTCCTGGCTACGCGATCAACGGCGTCAAGACATGGTGCACGTTCGGCGCCCGCGCTGACGTACTGATGTTGCTGGCTCGCACCGACCCTGACCGTGCCAAGACCCACCGGGGATTGAGCCTGTTCATCGTGCCCAAGCCGCGCGGCGAGAGCCATGGATTCGAGTTCGCCCAACCCGCCACCGCCGACGGTGCCGTCGGCAAGATGGAGGGCCGCCCGATCGACACCATCGGGTACCGCGGCATGCACAGCTACGAGATCGCGCTCGACAATTGGTGGGTTCCGGCCGCAAACCTCATCGGCGAGGAAGCCGGTCTCGGCAAGGGCTTCTACTTCCAGATGGAGGGCTTCGAGAACGGCCGGCTGCAGACTGCAGCACGCGCGATCGGTGTGATGCAAGCGGCCTACGAGGCCGCTTGCGAGTACGCCACCAATCGCACGGTGTTCGGTGCAGCGATTGCCGACTACGAACTCACCCGCGTCAAACTCGGCCGCATGGCCGTGCTGATCCAGGCTGCACGACAGTTCAGCTATCACGTTGCAACGTTGATGGCGAAGAGCGAAGGCTCGATCGAAGCCAGCATGGTCAAGGCATACGTGTGCAAAGCGGCAGAGTGGGTGACCCGTGAGGCAATGCAGATCCACGGTGGCTACGGCTACGCAGAGGAGTACCCCGTGAGCCGGTTGTTCGTCGACGCGCGCGTACTGAGCATCTTTGAGGGCGCCGACGAAACGCTGTGCCTCAAAGTAATCGCGCGAAGATTGTGCGACACTTGACAGTTCGACCTACGACTGGTCTTCGTACATCGTAGACTAACGAACAATGACGCTCGACCACAGGGACGGTTCGGCGGGGCTCAGAAGCCTTCGCGGCGCGGTAGGCGCAACCCTGCTTTTCACCGCGCTTACGCTGCTTGGCCTCGGCATCGGTTGGGCCTGGCTTTTCCAACGTACCTCGCAGAGTTCTGCCGTCGAAGACGCCGGTCGGTACGGCGAGCTCAGCGGCCGCGCCGCGCTGGCCCCATTCATCACTGATGATCTGCTGACCGGCAGCAAGGAGGCACTCGACAAGGTGCGCATCGCCGGTGAAGCGTTGATCAACGAGGGTGGCGCGGCCCACGTGAAGGTCTGGTCAGTCGAGGGTGAGGTGCTGTGGTCCGACGAGCCTGCACTGATCGGACGAACGTTCGAATTCGAAGAGGATGAGAAAGAACTGCTCGACGGTGAAGGCATGATCGCGAACCTGAGCGCGCTCGACAAGGACGAGAACCAGTTCGAGATCGCCGCCGGCGAAACCAGCCTGCTGCAGGTCTACTTTGGGTGGAAGACCAGTTCCGGCACCCCGATGGTCGTCGAGACCTACTACCCAGCCAGTCTGGTCGACTCCCGGGCCTCCGACCAGCGTCGTAGTTTCCTGCCACTGCTGCTCGGCGGTCTCGGTTTGCTGTTTGTCGCCCAGCTCCCACTCGCTCGCGCCCTGGTGCATCGGCTGAAGAAGTTGCAAACCGAACGCGAACAACTCCTCGAGCGAGTCATTACGTCGAGCGACATCGAGCGTCGTCGGATCGCCGCCGAGGTGCACGACGGTGCCGTGCAAGAGTTGATCGGGATCACGTTCAGCTTGTCGGCCGCCGCCGACGAATCGCCCGCACCTATGAGCGATCGCCTCGGCGGACTGGCTGTCGCGACGCGACACACCGTTCGCAGCCTGCGGTCGCTGCTGAACAGCATCTATCCCGTCGAGGTGCCCGACAACGGATGGGCGGCCGGTCTCGATCCAATCGTCGGTGCCTTGCGAGAACGTGGTGTCGAGGTCAATCTGAAGGTGCCCGAGATCCGCTTGTCACCCGCCAACGAGTTGCTGTTGTTGCGGGTTGGTCGGGAGGCGCTGCGAAACGTCGACGCCCACGCCTGCGCCACGCAGGTCAGCATCACGATGACCATGACCGGCGGCGCGGTGAAATTGCTCATCGCCGACAACGGGGTCGGCTTCGACAACGAAATGGCAGAGACGCAACGACAGGTGGGCCACCTTGGTCTGCAACTCCTGCGCGATCTGGCGCAAGACATGGGTGCGGTTCTAGTAGTCGACTCCGCGCCGGGGTCAGGCACTACCGTGCATCTTGAATTAGAGGAGAATCGATGATTCGCATCGTGTTGGCGGACGACCACTCATTGGTCCGGACCGGTCTGTCGCAACTGCTTGACGCGCAGCCCGACATCGAGGTCGTCGGGTTGGCCGCCGATGGTCGCGAGGCATTGCAACTCGCCCGCGGGCTGACACCCGACGTCGTGTTGATGGATCTGCAGATGCCCATCGTCGACGGCATCACAGCGATCGGCATACTGGCCGCCAGCAATCCCGAGATCGCCGTGATCGCCCTGACGACATTTCAGGAACCGCAACAGGTCACCGCTGCGCTCGCCGCCGGCGCCCGCGGGTACCTCGTCAAAGATGTCGAGCCAGAGGTCCTGGTTGCCGGCATTCGCGCGGCGGTCAACGGAGGTGCTCCGCTGAGCCCATCTGTGGCAGCTCAATTGATCCGCAATGCCTCGAGCCAACCGAGCTCGGGCGCGTCGCTGACGCAACGCGAGCGGCAGATCCTGCGCCTCATCGTCGGCGGACAGAGCAACAAGCAGATCGGCCGCGAACTCGGCATCAGCGAGAAGACGGTCAAGTCGCACTGCGGCCGTCTGTTCCAGCGGATCAGCGTGTCGGACCGCACGCAAGCAGCCGTCTGGGCCACGAAGCACCTGCCGCCAGAGGATGACTGACGACAGGCGGCTCGTGCCCGTCCCGGCTTAGGCGCAGGCAGCTCCTTCGAGCTGACGAATCGGGGTGATAGCGACGCATGTCGGCGTCGGTAGCACCCGCAGGACGCCCCACATGCCGCCCTCGGTGAAAGGTCGGCGGTTGTCGCCGTAGAAGAAGTCACCGGTCTGCGAACCGCGTCCACCGGCACCGCCGATGATGTGAACGTCGATGCCCTGATACGGCGCCAAACCTTGCGTCGCTACTTCCTGCGAATGGGGCATGTACGGATCGCGCAGCCAGCTGAGGCCACCCGTGCGGAAGGCGTGCGGCTGCTCCGAGCCGGGTGTCGACAACACGTGGATTCTCATCGCGTCGCCGACGTAGGCCTGCAACAGCGGCGTGGCCACCGTGCCGCTGAAGTCGTTCGTTCGCCGACCGGCGTTCTTGTAGTTGATCAACGTCAACCCGTCGACCTTCAACGGATATGGCATGAAGTCGGATCCGATCTGCGGATCCGTGTCCTGCAAGAACAGCGTGTCGTCGCGGTAGCCGGGCTTGCCGGGCACGTGGGCATCGACGATGGCGCCCGTCATGGTTCGCAGCCCGGTGGTCGGGCTGGTGAGCCACGTGCCTTTCTCGTGAACCACGAATGCTCCGTACAACCCGATCCTGCCAGTGGCGTCACCGCCGAAGTCGCTGAACTGCGCAGCCTCGATCGACGCTGTCTCCGCGTAGAACTTGTACGTCTGCTGCTTGCCTGGCAGCACCGTTTGCTCCGGGTCGAAGCCGACGTTGACACCAGACGAACCGCCAGCCTTGCTGAGTTCACCGACATTGATACTGGCCCGAGCCAACGCGCGCATGTTGGTGAACTGCACGGTCAGACAGTCACCGACGTTGATGTGAACGACCAGTGGCTCGGTCACGCCATTGGCCCTGGCGGTCGCTGCATTCGACGTCAGCACGTACGCCGCAGTGATCGATCCCACCACACTCGTACTCGTGCCTCCGCTACCGGGTGTGCCCTGCACGCTGTTCGGTATGTCGACGGCGCTGATGGCCACTGCCTTGTTGACCGAGCCGGCCAGGCATGGGTCGCCTGGATCAGTGGTCACTGGTGGTCGATTGCCGGTCACGGCGGGTTGCACGTATGTGCCGGCAGGCTTGGCGTACATCGGCAAAGCCTGTAGACCTGGTGAACCTTTCGGCAGCACTCGCATGATTCCCCACGCACCTTGCCGGAATCGCCGAGCGATGCCGTTGTGGTAGAGGTAGTCGCCGGGTTGCTTGTTGATGCCGCCGGCGCCGCCGTCGAGGATCAACGAGTAGCGCTCGGACACACCGCTGTGAATGGTGTCGGTCACACGGCTGTACATCTCGCCAGTTTCGGCGTTGCGGGAGCGCTTTTCGACGTAGAAGTTGTGACCGTCGACGCGGAAGCTGTCGATGGTCGGTCCGACGTGGACGGCTCTGATCACGACCGGGTCGCCCGGGTAGGCCCGCAGGAGCGGAGTGCCAGGATCGCCCCACTTGTAGGAGCTGAACCTCAATGACGGATCGGTGCCTCGATCGCTCCATGGTGCGGCATGCAGGTTGATCGTCGAGTCGGTCACCGGGTTGTCGTCCACCGTCCAGATGACCATCTCGCGGAAGCTGCCGTCAACGAGCCCCGGGGCAAGCGGGTGCACCATTCCATCAACCTCGGGGTGCGAACGGACGTCGACAACCGTTCCCGAGCGAACCTCTGCGCCCGTGGTCGGATCATGGTACGTCGAGTTGCGCGGCTCGACGATCAGCATGCCAACGCCGCCGTGGCCCCAACCATGAATGCCATCGACATGGTCGTGCCAGAAGATGTTGTCGAGCAACGTATCCGCATACCAGCGATAGCGGACGAACTCGACGCCCGCTCCCTCCCCGGCAGCGTGGTCGTTGTTCAAAGCGCGGTCCAGCACGATCGTCTTGGTCGATGCATTGACCGACACGATGTAGGCCTGTTCGATGCTCTCGGTTCCGAGACCGACACCGAACGCGACGCCTGGACGGTACTTCGGATCGACGCGGTTGACCTTCACACTGGTGGCACCTTGCGCGGCCGGGATTGCGAGTCTGGTGTCTTCGATCGTGTATGGCCGTATCGAGTGTTCGTAGCTAAAGCCGACGGACGTGCCGTCAGAACCGGTCGGGTCGAATTGCACGTGGTGGATGTGCATCTCGACCTTGGCAAAGCCGCCGAACACGTCCTGGTCACGCTGTTCGGACGTCAGCGTGATGGCACCGCAGTCTCCGACGTTCATACGTATTGCTAGAGGCTCTTTCTTCATCTGGCCACTGAGCAAGGCAGCCTTGTTCTGAGCCAGCGTGAACAGCATTCCAAGGCTGTCCGACTTGCGCGTAGTGACATCGACGGACGTGCCGACTGCGACCACGTTGAATGTCTTCACGGGTGCGTTGATCGGACAGAGCCCGTCCGGTCGCGCCAGCCACGGATTGGCAGACTCGGGTTCGGCAGGGCGGTCACCGGTCTCGCCGAGGCCAGGAGCGCCGGAGTGCAGGTTCGGGGCGAACGGAGGTCGACGTTCAAGATGAGGTCTCAGCATTGGGTAAGCCGGTCTACCGGTGTCGGGGTTGAACATGATCACCGGTCTGGTCCCCACGAAGCTGTCGCCAGGTATCGAGCCGAAGTGACCTGGTACTCCCTCGGTGAAGTTTGGTGATTCAGCGCTCGCCGGTCCGGGCTCACCGAGATAGACCGGGTTCTCGGGATCACTGTTGTCGACGGTCCAGTCCCACACTGCTGCGTCCTCATCGCCGATGGCTATCCCCTGCGGCGGGATCTGCGGTGCAATCCACAACGCAAGATTGTCCTTGGTGATGACGGTCCCGTTTGGCATCGTCCTGCCGATGAGTTCGGCCGATGTGACCGCTGCAGGCTTGGGCGCCCTGTCGGGCAGCGGTGCCAGATTTGGCTGCAAGGTGTCGAACACCCGCCAGATTCCCCACATACCCGAGGGGTAGTGCTCGGCGATGTGGCAGTGGAACAGGAAGTCGCCTGCGGCCTGTTGCACGCCACCGGCGCCACCTTCGATCTCGGCGTTGAAACTCTCACCGGGGCCGGTGTTGACGGCATCGACACGATCGGACTGGGAGATCTCGATGGGCTCCTTCTTCAAACCCGTGTCGGCGTAGTTGTTGTACGGGTCGGCCTCGGGGTTGGTGCGCCACCGGTCGCCACCACCGTGTAGGTGATAGATGTGGAACACCTCAGCTCCACCGTGCACGACGCGAAATTTGGTCGGGTCGCCGAGATAGCCCTGGGGGATGATCGTCGCCGGGTCACCGAAGACGCTCGACGAGTAGGCGTGTGCCTTGTCGTGCGGCTTCAGATTGAGCCGGTTCATAAATGGTTCCGAGCGATAGTTCATGGCTCG
>JANPBZ010000010.1:0-7691 GCA_031430695.1 Ilumatobacteraceae bacterium | reverse complement strand
AGCACGTGCAGCGCCTCGATGGACTCGCACGTCACCTGGAACGGATTGCCGAGACCGATGTCGCCCTCGTGGAGTGGAGGCAGCGACACCAGATCGGGATCCGGGATTGCCGCCAGTTCGACGACAAGGGTCTTTGTCGTCGTGCCACCTGCGGCATCGAGATCAACTTCGTAGACCGGACGCGCTGTAGCCGTCGCGCCTCGTCCACCGTCTCGTTCGATCACCAGCAAGCGGTGATTGTCGAGCGCTTGCGCGTCGGCGATGAATCGAACCGGATCGTCCGTGTGGTAGTCGGCCAGTCTCGTGAACCGACCACCGGTGGTTCGGTACTTGTAGACCCGCCGTGACAGCGGCTCGTCACCGACCACAGCGCCTTCCATCACGACGACGAGGTCACGCCCGTTCGGCGTGATCGCCATCGCCTCGATCCCCCGGCTGTTGAGCACCGATGGCGTACCCACGATGTGCGGGTTGTTCGGCGAGATCAAGCCATCCGGCAGGGCGATCGGTGCCTCGAGGAGGCGACCCTTGGCGTCGAAGTGCAAGATCCACGGTCCGAACTCGTCACCGATCCACAGGTCACCCCTGCGATCGCGTTGCGCCGACTCCGGGTCGATGTCACCACCGGTCAACCAGCGCTCAGCCGTCGCCTCGCGCACGATCGAGAACCCGATCAGCCCGTCGGGATCGGCGAACTGGATGAAATCGCCGACGGCCACGGCGCCGGACCCACCCCGGTCGGTCTTGAAGTCCGGCTTGAGGTAGTAGGCGCGTATCAGGAAGTCACGCGAGTTGGCCTTGCCGCCGAAGCCGTTGTCGGGCATCGCCAGCAATTCACCCCGCCTGCGACCGGCGAGGATCGCCGAGAAGCCCTCGACAGGCTGCGACGGCGTCGGGAAGTGCACGCCGTTGATCACGGTCTCGGTCTGGCCGGCGGGCACCTGACCGGATCCAGACGGCGGTCCCGGGGCGTAGGTTTCCACGGGCAGGACCGCCCGACCGACGAGGCGAACATCGTCATCGCGGTGAGACCTGTCGGCCGTTGCGACGGGCGCTGGGACGAGGGTCAGGATTGCGGCGGCAACGCCGGCACGCCTCCATCTTCGTGTGTTCATGGGAGTGCTCCTTTCGAGCAGTTGAAGGACGGATCGTCCGCCCGGCCGCGTCCTGGACACAACGGGCCACGGTCACGTCGCGGCCCGGCCATGTCCCGGCCCTCGGACGGGCACAACTCGGGACAGGAGTACCATCCGTCCAGTACGCCCTCCGTCGTACTGTTGGCTCGGAGGAGACACATGAAGGACAACGGGGCCACGGCGGCAGGTTCCGCCGGCCGAGCGATGGGCTTGGGTATGAGTGTGCTCGCCGCTGCAATCGGTCTGACGGCGGTGGGTGTCGTGCTCGGGCTGCGTATCGCCAACAAGGGCCCCGAGCCGAACGATCTCAACTGGTGGCTCGTGGCCTGGCTCGTGGTCGGTCTCGTCGACGCGTTGGCCGGCGCCGCTCTGCTGACGCTCTATGGACACCGTCGCCTGGCCGGCTGCCTGCTGATCGCCGGCGCTGCCCTCGTCGTCGTGGCCGTGGCCATGCAAGCTCGCGGCTACACCGCGTCGATCGACAACGCGAGCGGCTGGGGCGGTTGGGACGACCTCGCCGGTGCCGAGGCCTGGGGCCGCCCGCTGTCAGCGGGCGTGCTCGCCGCGCTTGTGCCGTGGGAGCTCGCCATCACGGGACGGCGGCCGCGGTTCGAAGCCGTGTGGTGGTCGACTGCAGCGCTCATCGTCGTGATCGTCATCGGCGAAGTCTCCGGCGCTCGCTCGCCGGGGTTGGATGTGGTCGACGTGGCGACGTGGCTGGTCGCAGTGTCCGCCACAGCCGCGACGGTGCGGCTGGTGGTTCTGTGGCAAGAAGCGACCCGACACGACGACGATCCGTTGGCGGGCTGGCTCGCTGTCGGCGCCGTCGGCGCTTGGCTGGCGGTCGTACCCGAGCGGTTCGGCATCTGGGGATGGAGCTTCCCCGGCGATGACGTCGTCGGCCCGCTGCTACTCCTCGCCACCGTGCCCGTCTTGACCGTCGCCGTGCTCGTACGAGCGCTCCGCGAGCGGCCAGGGCCCTTCCACGGAGTTGCCCACGATGTCATCGGCTGGCTGGCTTTCTCGTGCGCCATCATCATCGTCTACACCGGCGTGGTCGCCGGCCTCGGGCGGCTCGTCGGTGGCGATGGTCCGACGTGGCTGCTGGTCGCCACGACCGGGGTCATCGCGGTCTTCGCCGAACCGGGCCGGCGACGTATTCGCGGGGCAGTCGACCGGCTCGTGTGGGGTGCCCGCGATGATCCGCTCGAGGTCGTGCGTGGCGTCGTCGACCATGTCGGCACCGATTCCGGCGATGAGCTATTGCCGGCACTCGTCGCCAGCCTGCAACGCGAGCTACGCCTCGACGCCGTGGCGATCGACGTTCGCACCCCCGACGGCTGGCGCCGCGAGGCGGCGATTGGCCCAGCGACGCCGTTCGAGCGCGTCGTGCAGTTGCAACAGCGCGACGAGGTCGTCGGACGACTGGTCGTCGGCTGGGAGCACGGCCCGTCCCTCCGGGCGCGTGACGAGCGAGTGCTGGCCGAGCTCGCCGGACCACTCGGCCTCGCTGTCGGATGGGTCCGTCTGGCGGGCGACCTGCGTCGTTCGAGTGTTTCCATCGTGTCGGCCCGCGAGGAGGAGCGGCGGCGTTTGCGGCGAGACCTCCATGACGGGCTCGGTCCGGCATTGACGGGCGTGTCTCTCGGGTTGCGTACGGCGGTGCGCCAACTCGAACGCTCGCCGTACGCGGTGACCCTGACGCCGTCGCGCGAGCTGCTCGACCGCGTCGCCGACGAGATCGACGCGCTCGTCGTCGAGGTGAAGCGCGTCGTCCGCGATCTCAGGCCGACGGCGCTCGACCAGCTCGGCCTCATCGATGCCGTCGGTGAGTTCACCCGCACCTTCAGCGACGATCTCGAGTTCCATGTGACGATGCCCAGCGCACCCATCGAGCTGCCGGCGGCGGTCGAGGTGGCGGCATACCGCATCGTGACCGAAGCGGTCACCAACGTCGTTCGCCACGCGCAGGCCGCACAGTGTTGGTTGTCGATCTCGACCGGCCCGACCGTCGACATCGATGTCGTCGACGACGGGATCGGCGTGGTCGACGGCGTGCCACTGGGCGTGGGGTGGACGGCGATGCGCGAGCGGGCGACAGAGCTCGGCGGCAGCGTGCAGGTCACGCGGCACGACCCGCACGGCACCCACATCCATGTCCGGATTCCCGTGACGTTGCCGTGAGCCGGCCGTGACCAGCCAGCCGCCGCTTCGTGTCGCCATCGTCGACGACCACCCGATGTTCCGCTTGGGATTGGCGGCGGCGATCAAGGAGATGGATGGCATCGAGCTCGTCGGTGAGGCGCAACGCGCCGACCAGGTTCTCGCGCTCGTCGAAGCGGCATCGCCGAACGTGCTGTTGCTCGACGTGCGGTTGCCCGATGCCTCCGGTCTCGAGGTCAACCGCTGGCTCGCCGAGCACCACCCGGAGGTGAGGGTGGTGATGTTGACGATGTCGGAAGACCTCGACAACGCGCTCACCGCACTGCGCGATGGCGCCAGCGGCTACCTCGTCAAGGGCGCCGGGCCCGAGCGGGTCGAGCACGCCATCCGCACCGTTGCCTCTGGCGACGTTGTGCTCGACCACAGCCTTGCCCAAGGTGTCACCGAGTTGGCTCAGGTTCGACGCGGGTCGACCAGCCGCCCGTTCCCGCAGCTCACCAACCGCGAGTTCGACATCCTGCAACTCCTCGCCGAGGGTCTCGACAACGCGTCGATTGCTCGCCGCCTGTTCCTCAGCCCGAAGACCGTTCGCAATCACGTGTCCAACGTCTTCTCCAAGATCGACGCCCCGGATCGACCCGGCGCCATCGTGCTCGCCCACCGCCACGGCCTCGGAACCTAAGTCCGGCCGTTGGCTTCCTAGAACGGTCGGCTCCCTACGGGCTGGCCGCGTTCCACGCTGTGGCCGCTACCTGGTCAGCTCCGCTGCTTGCGCTCCCGCAGGTACTTGGTGCCGATTGCCCGCGAGGCCTTGGAGTCGGAGGTGGCAAGGCGATGGGCAAGGTCGGTGACTGCATCGGCGAGTGTCGGGTTGCGATGGGCGATTGCCCGCATGGCCATGCTCATCGACTTGCCGACCAGGTGTCGATCGTCGTGGGCGTTGCGTTCGACTATCGACAGACGGTGTCGCAGATCGCCCAGTTGTCGAACGAGGCACACCAGTTGTCCATCTGCTCGCCGGTGACCACGCCAGGGTCGTCGATCATCGCGGCGACGATTTGCGCCTCGTACCAGCCGGTGTCCCACAACGCGATGGCGAGCCGATGGTTGACCCCGATCTGCTTGCCAAGACGCTTCATCTGGCCCATCGGCACACCGAACGCCTTGCTGGTGTGGATGCCGAAGCGCGGACCCATCTCGTCGAGAACTGTCGCCGAGGCATGTCCACGTAACCAGTCGAGGACGTCATCCACCGACCACGCCACGGGCATCGCGGGTTGTCGCACCTTGGCTCCTCCGTATCGAGCGGATCTTGGAACCGGGGGAGAACATGCGATTCGAACCCACGCTGTCCGACCGCACTATCCGGCAACAGGTGTGCCGGCGCGGACCGCGTTGACGATGTCGCGGATTGCCTGGCTCGACTCGACGGCGGCTGCCTCGTTCTCGGTGAGCATGGCGTGCGTCGCATCGGGGACAACGCGGTGGACGCTGTTCGTCGAGAGAGCAGCGAGTTCGTCCTGTGCCGCCATCCACCCGTCTTCGGCTTCTTTCTCCGCGGTCACGACGACGAGGGGTCGGTCACCGAGACCGGTCAGCGACGATGCTTGAGCCATGGCGGTGCGCAGCTGGGAGAACTCGTCGCGGACGCTGCGGCTGTGGCGCGGGGTCGACACGAATGCCTGCCCCTGGTCGCGAGCCAAGTCGGGAAGCTCGCCGTATGCGGTTTGGTACATGACGCGGCCGACGCCGAGGCGAGACAGCGACGGAAGCAGCGCGGAGACCCGACGAAACATCTCATAGAACGCGGGCCACGAAGCGATCTTCGTGTACTGCTCGGGGTGCATCGAATCGAGCAGCACGACGCCGGCAACCTGCTGCGGGTAGAGCTGGGCGAAGTTGAGGGTGTAGATGCCACCGGCGGAATGTCCGGCGAGCACGTAGGGTCCCGGCTCGCCGGCTCGCTCCAGCAATGCGTGCAGGTCGGTCGCCGTCTGAACGCCGTCCTGGGGAGCTGAGGCCGACTCGCTCCAGCCACGACCGGCCCGGTCGTAGACGCACACCCTGGTGGTGGCGGCGACGTCGGGGGCGATCCAGGCCATGGCTGTCGACGGTTCGCCCAGGCCGGGTTCCAGCACGACGGTAGGACTGCCCGTGCCGGTGCAGTTGATGTGGAGGCTGTGGCCGCCGACATCGATCAACCGGCCCGGCATCGGGTAGTTGTCCCTGTCCGTGGTCTCACGGTAGGTCTCGTAGGCGCCGCCGAAGGCGGACAGCATCAGCGCTGCGAACACCGGGTACACCAGCCACACGCGGGTCCGGCTCCGTAGGGCCCGACGGGCGTGAACGATCATCCAGATCGTGAGCGCAACTACCACAGGTGGCCAGACCCATCCGAGCTGGTTCCCAGTCGGAGCAAAGACCAGGATGCCGGTACCGGTCAACGCCATGAAGACGGCAGGCGCGATCGCCCAGCGTTGAGGCTGGTTCGTCCACCGCTCGGCCAGCAGGGCCAGCATCGCCCACGCCAGCGCGAATGTGACCAGCACCGACCCGGTGATGACGTGCTCCTCGGCCATGCCGCCGACATCGCCCGCCCGGCCATCGCCACGGTCCGCATTCCCCGACGCATCCCTCGCGGGCTCCACAGCACGTGGATCCCCTCGTTGGAGTCCCCCTGACACGAAGGCCTTGTGCATGGCGATGGCTGCGGTTGAACCATCGGCAGCGGCGAGGACCACTTGGTGCGGCAGCGGCGGCGCGCGCCTGACATCGCCCGCGGCCCAGACGAGCGGATGAGTCGTTGCCCCACTCTCATCGGTGAGGACGTATCCGTCGTCGTCGAGCTCCCACCCGAGCTCTCGAGCAAGGGCACTGCGCGGAATGACGGGTGCTTTCACGAATGCAGCCGACGCAGCGATCGTGCTGCCATCGCGAAGTACGACGTGGGTCAGCGCGGTTCCGCGGCCGGTGAGCGTGGCGACATCGTCGGACGCGACAATGGCGACGTTCGGAGTCCATGAGCGGAGCATGGTTGCGAGGTGATCAGCACCGGGGCGGCGTCGATGACGACGACCGGTTCGTCGCGTTGCTCCCAGCCGTCGCAGAACGGGCAGTTGAAGACCGACTTCCCCCATCTGCTGGCGAGACCGTCGATGGCGGGGAGGTCGTCGTGAACCCCGGTGGCCAGCAGCATCGCGGCCGCCTCGATGGTGGTGGCATCCGACAGCTCAATGGTCACGCTGCGTTCCGTGGTGTGGACGGTGTTGATCGTCGCGGTTACGAAGGTGACGCCGTAGGAGCGCAGCTCGCGGTGAGCATCCGTGCGGAAACGGTCCGGGGCAGTGCCATCGCGTGTGGGGAAACCGTGGAACTCGTCGACGGTCGCGTTGCGATACGTCCCGTTGTCGACGACGGTGACCCGGTGCCGGGCACGGGCGAGGACGAGCGCCGCAGTCAGGCCGGCGGCTCCACCGCCGACCACCAGGACACGCTCAGAGCCCACGCGTCAGAGCAGCCGGCGGTACTGATCGATCGTTCCGGGCAACACACGCAAGTGCACGACAGTTCCGACCGGCTTCTCGACGAGGTCGATCACCTCGCACACCGCCAGAGTCAACGGAGAGCCCGCGACCACCACCTCGCCGGGTCGAATCATTGAGGGATCATCCGCCTCGTCGAGGAACGTCCACACGAAGCCGGTTTCGTCCTGACTGTTCAGATCAGCCCGGATGTCCACTCGAGTCATCGGTCCTCCTCTCGCCCGTCAGCGTACGACGCCGACCGGTTTGCACGTCATCGAGCGGGAGCCGTTCGATCGTCTGGCTGTGGGCCGAGACCACCGGCGCACATCTGAGGTGTCTCTCCCAATGCGGAGACAGCCCGCCGAGGACGAGCGTGACCGTCGAACCGCAGCGCTCGTCCCTCAGGTCGATCGAACCCATCCCCGGGACTGAGGTCAGACCTCTGGAGAGTTATTCTCGAACCTGTTGCATCGCTGGGGCCGCTTTGCTGCCCGCAACCCGCAACCCGTGGCGCGTGTTCGGCTGTTGGGCGCTCGTCGCTCTTGCCGCCTTGCTCCTCAACGCCGGGCTCGAGGCCGAACTCTGCACCCGGACGCACGCTCGACGACCTGCTGGACCAGGCCCGCAGCGCGCCGTCACCTCGCTGATCGCGCAGCACCGCCAGACCCGTGAGCAAGTAGCGAGATGGCTCGTGTTCGTTGAGTGCCGATTTGTTCGGCCCACCGGTTGTTTATGGGCCTCGTTTGCCTGGTTGGCCGCGGGGTTGGCTGGTGCGAGTGGTTCCGTCGGGGAAGGTGACGTCGAGGTCGGCGTTGGGTAACAGTTTGAGTTGCAGGTTGTGGCGGTGGACGTGGTGGTGGTGACGATT
>JANPBZ010000009.1:0-54180 GCA_031430695.1 Ilumatobacteraceae bacterium | reverse complement strand
GGCGCGTGGCGCGCGCCAGGCCGGCGCGACGATCTGCGAAGACGCCGATGTGGTCGAGATCGAGGTGGTCGATGGCGTGATCCAAGCGGTCGTCACATCGCAGGGACGCATCGAATGCAGCATCGTGGTGTGCTGCGCCGGGCAGTGGACACGGTCGCTCGCCGCCACAGTTGGGGTCAACGTGCCGCTGGTGTCGGTGCAGCACCAGTACGTCATCACGACGCCGTTCACCCCGACGGTGCCGCGCGATCTGCCGACGTTGCGCGACCCCGACCGGCTGACCTATTACAAGGAGGAAGTCGGTGGCCTGGTGATGGGCGGGTACGAACCGAACCCGGTTCCATGGGCCAACGAAGGGATCCCACACGACTTCAACTTCAAGCTGCTCGACGCCGACTTCGATCACTTCGCGCCGACGATGGAACTCGCGATAGGGCGAGTGCCTGCGCTGCAGACCGCGGGAATCAACGAGCTCATCAACGGACCTGAGAGCTTCACCCCTGACGGCAACTTCATCCTCGGCGAGGCACCGGAGTTGAAGAACTTCTTCGTCGGCGCCGGGTTCAACGCATTCGGCATCGCGGCCGGTGGCGGCGCTGGCATGGCGTTGGCGGAGTGGGTGCATCGTGGCGTCGCGCCGTACGACCTGTGGGTTGTCGACATCCGCCGCTTCGGCCGACCGCATCAAGACACCGACTGGGTGCGCACGCGAACACTCGAGGCGTACGGCAAGCACTACACGATGGCCTGGCCGTACGAAGAGCACGACAGCGGACGCCCCAGCCGAACCTCGCCGCTGTACTCGCTACTGCTCGATGCCGGCGCCTGCTTCGGCGAGAAACTTGGATGGGAGCGACCCAACTGGTTCGCCGCGGCAGACCACGGCGAGACCGCCCACGACGTGTACACCTACGAACGACAGAACTGGTTCGATGCTGTCGGACGCGAGCATCGCGCAGCGCGCGAGACAGCGGTGCTGATCGATCAGACCTCGTTCGCCAAGTTCGCGCTGAAGGGTCCCGACGCGCTGGCGGCATTGAATTGGATCTGTTCGAACAACGTCGACAAGCCGGTAGGTTCGCTGACCTACTCCCAGATGCTCGACGACTCCGGCGGCATCCAATGCGACCTCACCGTGTGCCGCGTCGCCGACGACGAGTTCTACATCGTGACGGGCACCGGCTTCGCCACCCACGACTTCGACTGGATTCGGCGCTCGATTCCCGATGGCATGAACGCTCAACTGTTCGACATCACATCGGCCAACACCGTGCTGTCGCTGATGGGACCGCGATCGCGCGACATCCTGCAGGAGGTGACTCGCGCCGATGTCTCGAACGAGTCCTTCCCGTTCGGCACGCAGCAAGTGATCGGAATCGCCGGTTGCCCAGTGCGGGCCCTCAGGGTTACCTACGTCGGCGAGCTGGGGTGGGAGCTGCACCTGCCGATCGAGTACGCCACCACCGTGTACGACGCCGTGATGGCCGCGGGCGCGGCGCACGGGTTGACGAATGCCGGCTACCGAGCCATAGAGAGCTGTCGACTGGAGAAGGGCTACCGGGCGTGGGGCAGCGACATCGGCCCGGATCACACCCCGATCGAGGCCGGGCTCGGCTGGGCCGTGAAGTCGCGTAGCGGGGTCGAGTTCCGCGGGCGTGTTGCGGTAGCCGCCCAACGCGCCGATGGCGTGCGCAAGATGTTCGCCGGGTTCACCTGTGATCCAACGGTTGTGTTGCTCGGGCGCGAGACCATCTACCGCGATGATGAACGGGTCGGCTGGCTCACCAGCGGCGGGTTCGGCTACACGATCGGCAGGTCGATCGGCTACGGCTACGTTCGCAATCCCGCCGGCGTCACCGCCGAGTACATCGCCACCGGCAGCTACGAGTTGGAGGTTGGCGGCCAGCGTGTCGCGGCCGAGGTCTCATTGCAACCCTTCTACGACCCCACCAACGCCCGGGTGAAGTCCTAGTGGAGTGTTTGACGCCACCCCGGGTGCGCCGCAGACACTCCACCGTGCGCTGCTAGCTTCGCCCGCAATGCCGAACGTGCCCGCCCAAGCCAGGATTGTGATAATCGGCGGGGGCATCATCGGCTGCAGCATCGCCTACCACCTGACGGCGATGGGCGAGACCGACGTGGTGTTGCTCGAACAGCATCAACTCACCGACGGAGCCACGTGGCACGCGGCCGGCTTGGTCGGCCAGTTGCGGTCGTCGCGTAACACGACCCGCATGCTCGAGCATTCCGTCGAACTGTACGGTCGCTTGGAAGCCGAGACCGGCCAAGCCGTCGATTGGCATCAGGTCGGCAGCCTGCGGCTGGCCTGCTCCCCCGAACGCGTCATGGAACTGAGGCGATTGACCACGATGGCCAAGAGCTTCGGTCTGCCGATGGAGATCATCAGCGCGCAACGGGCTCAGGAACTGTTCCCACTGATGACAACCGACGGCGTGCTGGCCGCCGCATTCCTGCCGACCGACGGCTACATCGACCCCGCCAGCGTCACCCAGGCGATCGCCAAGGGCGCACGCATGCGCAACGCCCAGATCCACGAGCACACCAAGGTCACCTCGATCACCGTCAACGGGCGGCGCGCCACCACGGTCCACACGGATCGCGGCGACATCACGTGCGAGATGGTCGTCAATGCCGCCGGCATGTGGGGGATGGAGATCGGACGGATGGCCGGCGTGCGCATCCCCGCAGTTGCCGTCGAGCATCAGTACGTGCTGACCGGACCGATCCCAGACTTCACTCCGGCCGAGCTTCGGCAAATGCCCACGATGCGCGACCCCGATCTCCTCGTGTACTACAAACCCGATGGACCAGGTCTGTTGATCGGCGGGTACGAACCCGACACGCTGCCGTTTGGCCACGACGGCATCCCGGTGCCGTTCCAACATCAGCTCTTGGAGCCCAACTTCGACCGCTTCGAGCAGCTGGCCACGCTCGCCGCGCAGCGAACACCCGTCATCGAGCGGGCCGGCATCCGCACGATGATCAATGGCCCGATCCCCTACTCGGCTGATGCCGATTTCGTCATGGGCAAGGTCCCGGAACTCGACAACTACTACGTCGCCACCGGCTTTCTCTACGGCATCGCTGCCGGCGGAGGTGCGGGCAAGATGATGGCCGAATGGATCCTCGAGGGGAGGCCGTCGCTCGATCTCTGGCCGCTCGACGTGCGTCGTTTTGCCTTTCACCACACGACGCATCACTTCATGGGTTCGCGCATGGTCGAGCTCTACGCGCACCACTACAAACTGGCCGCGCCTGGCAGCGAGCACGTCACGTCGCGGGGTGTGAAGCGCAGTCCGTTGCACGACTCGCTGGCGACCCAGAGGGCCGTGTTCGGCTCGCGTGGCGGATGGGAGCGGCCGAACTGGTTCGCACCCAGCGGGGTCGAGGCTGTCGACCGGCCATCATTCGATGAGCCGAACTGGTTCCCGCACGTGGCCGAGGAACACCGAGCCGTGCGCGAGCGCGTCGGCCTCATCGACCAGACCTCGTTCGCCAAGTTCGAGATCACCGGGCCCGGCGCACTCGACGCCGTGCAGTGGCTGTCGGTCGCCGAAATGGACAAGCCTGTTGGCACGGTGATGTACACGCAGCTGTGCAACACCGACGGAGGCATCGAGTGCGACCTCACGATGACACGCCTCGGCGAGCAGCACTGGTACGTCGTCACCGGCTCGGCGTTCGGCGCTCACGACATGGGATGGATCCGCTCGAACTCACCCGACGGTGGCCGTGTGCAGATTCGCGATCTCACGTCGGCCAATGCCGTCATCAACCTCTGTGGCCCGATGGCCCGCGATGTGCTGCAAGCGGTCAGCGAGGACGATGTCTCCAACGATGCATTCCGGTACGCGACAGCGCGTGAGATCACGATCGGCGCCGCCCCAGTGATGTCGATGCGCATCGGCTATGTCGGCGAGTTGGGATGGGAGTTGCACGTGCCGACGTCGTACGCGGCGCACGTCTACGAGCTATTGCGTGACGCCGGCCGGCAGTACGGCATCGCCAACGTCGGCTATCGGGCGATCGACACCTTGCGCATGGAGAAGGGCTACCTGTACTGGTCGACCGACATCACACCCGACACCAGCCCATGGGAGGCGGGGCTCAGTTGGCGGGTGAACATGCGCAAAGAAGACTTCTGCGGACGTGATGCGTTGGAGGCGCTACGCGAGGCCGGCGTCAGCCGCAAGCTGTGCACTTTCACCCTCGAACAGATGGCGTATCCGGTCAGCGGCGAGGCGATCATCGCTGACGGGACCGTGGTGGGATTCACCACGAGCGCCAACTTCGGACACACGATCGGCAAGCCGATCGCCCATGGCTACCTCCCGATCGAACTGGCCGACCGAACCGACTTCGTGATCGAGGTCTACGGCGAACCAATCCACGCGACACGCCACGACGGTGCCCTCTACGACCCCAAGAACGAGCGGCTGAAGTCGTAGCAGCGACAGGCTGTCAGCGGCCCCGACGGCTGTAGCCCAATCCTCCACCGGCGAGAACGAGGACAAGGACGATGATCAACAAGATGGTAAGCATGACCACTGGCTACCCGATTTCTCGCAGATCGAAACCACGATTCGCATCGCAGAACATTCGCACGAGGCCAAGCATGAGACGATGCGTCGGATGAACGACCTTGAGACTGCGCTTGCGCGAGTGGTGATACTCGCCGCAGCGCGACCGAATGCGACGCAGCGGCTCGCCGGCCTGACCAACGTCAACCATCTCGTTGCGACGGGCGACGATCGATATGTGCTGCGCCTTCCCGGCGAGGGCACCAGCGAGTACATCAACCGAGTCGACGAGGAAGTGGCGGCTCGATCGGCGGCGGACGCAGGGGTGAACGCCGAGGTCGTCTTCTTCGACGCGAGTGACGGACTGATGGTCACGCGGTTCATCGACGGCGCGGCGACGATGAACGCCGAGCGATTCCGTGATCTCGGCGCTGTCGCCCGTGCCGCCATCGCGTTCCGACAGTTGCACACGCGAGCCGCACCCTTCGCAACCGACTTCAAGCTGTTCCCTATGATCGACGAGTACAAGGCATTGCTGGCATCGAAGGGCGCGACACTTCCCGATGGATACGACGACGTTCAGCGTCAGGCCGAGGCGGCGCGCGCCGCGCTTGCGGCTTCGCCGGTTCAACTCGCGCCGTGTCACTGCGATCCGCTGTGCGAGAACTTCCTCGACACCGGTGAGCGGATGTTCATCATCGACTACGAGTACGCCGGCAACAACGACCCGATGTGGGATCTCGGCGATCTGTCGGTCGAGGGCGAGTTCGGTGATGAACAAGACGAAGCCTTGCTGCGTGCCTACTTCGGCGGCGATCCGCCACCCGACCAGCGCGGTCGCATGACTGCGTACAAGGCCCTGTGCGATCTGCTGTGGACGTTGTGGGGCGTGATCCAACACGTCAACGGCAACCCAGCCGACGACTTCTGGGCCTACGCAGTCGGGCGCTTCGAACGCTGCAAGGCGCTGATGTCGAGCGCCGGTTTCGACGCCCAGATCGCCGCGATCTCGCGCTAGCCGGCCCGCTTGCGACGGTAGCGACGACCCATCGCCACCACGGTTGCCGGAACGAAGAAGGCCCGAGCAGGCAGCGACACTTCGCTCCATGGCCGCTTCGCCAGCGGCGCCCGCCATGCACGCATGCGATAGACGAAGAACATGGCCAGCAAGGCGTGCAGACCGATCGCCGACCAGAAGTAACCCTTCGGGCCCCCGACGATCATCAGGCCGGCAGCGATGAACGGGCCGACGACAGCCCCCATGCCATACAGCGTGACCAGCTGCGAGGCAGCGGCGTTGACATGTTCGGGCTCGATCCAGTCGTTGGTGTAGGCGGCGGCGATCGAGTACAGCGGGTAGCTGAAGCCGCCGAGCAATGTGACCAACAGCAGGGCCATCGGGCTGGTCGACGGGCCGAGCAACAGCAGCACCGCCGCGCCGATGGCGCCGATCGACGCGGCGAACCCAACAGCGCGACGGTCGATGTCGTCCGATGCCGCCGAGACCGGCCAATGCAGCAACATGCCGCCGATGTTCGGCGCGGCGACGAACAGGCCGATGCGTCCCGTCGACAAGCCGACGCGCGTTGCGTAGATCGCTGCCATTCCAGTCAGCGCGCCGTGAGCCATTCCAACGAGCAAGCACGAGAAGACTCCCGTCGGCACGACGTTGGCGAGTTCACGTAGCGAGATGTGCTCGCGCTTCTCGACGCCGGGCGCCACCGCCTCCTCGGAGAGCGCAACGGGAGCGACGGCGAGCGACGTGATGATGCTGGCGATTGCGAAGCCGGTGATGACACGGGCGTCGATCGCGAACAGCAGCACCTGACCGATACCGAACGCGCCGGAGGTGACCACGGCGTAGATAGCCAGCAGTCGCCCGCGATTCTCGTTCGTGGCCAGATTGTTGAGCCACGATTCGGCGACCACGTATTGACCGGCAAGGCACAGTCCGGTCACGAATCGCAGCCACGCCCACGCCGGCGCCGATTCGGTGAGACCAACTGCCAGCATGGCCGCCGACAGCAACGACGCCAGCGCGGCGTAGACACGGATATGGCCCACGCGGCCGAGAGCCGATAGTGCCACACGTGATCCGACGAGGAACCCGGCGTAGTACGAGGCGCTGATCAAACTGCTGACAGCGGTTGGCAGTTTGATCAACTCGGAGCGAACGCCCAGCAGCGTGCCGAACAGTCCGGCAGCGAGCAGCAGGAAGGCGAGGCCGACGAACAGTCCCCATGTGGCCAGGGCGAGATCTCGCTTGAAGGACGGACCATCGTCGCTGCGTTCCATGGAGGGGCAAGCCTGCCACGTAACCGGTGTACTGTCGCCGGATGACTTCTGCGGCGGCCACGAAGCTGACGCTGATCGGAGCCGGCAAGATCGGTCAAGCGATCGTACAGTTGCTGTCTGCGGCACCCGAGTTCGACGTGACCGTGTTGGACCGCGACGAGGACGCGTTGACGCCGCTTCGATCGCGTGGCGTACGCGTCTTCGAGGTCGACATCACCGACCCCGTGGCGCTCGCCGACTACATCGACGGCCAGGACATGGTGATGAGCGCTGCTCCCTTCCACGCCACGTCGACCATCGCCACGGCGGCGCGCAATGCCGGCGCTCACTACTTCGACCTCACCGAAGACGTCGACTCGACGCGCGTCGTCAAGAGCCTGGCCATCGACGCCACTTCGGCGTTGGTACCGCAATGCGGGTTGGCGCCGGGCTTCGTCTCCATCGCTGCGGCGGAACTGGCGAGATCGTTCGACGACATTCGATCGATCTCGATGCGTGTGGGCGCCCTGCCGCAGTTCCCGACCAACGCCTTCAAGTACAACCTCACGTGGTCGACCGATGGACTGATCAACGAGTACCTCAATCCGTGCGAGGCGATCGTCGACGGCAAGATGCTCGAGGTGCTACCGATGGAGGAACTCGAGGCATTCTCGCTCGACGGTGTCGACTACGAAGCGTTCAACACCTCGGGTGGATTGGGCACGTTGTGCGAGACCTTGCTCGGCGAGGTCGAAACCCTCAACTACAAGACCGTTCGCTATCCGGGTCACCGCGATGCGATCAAGATGCTGATCACCGACCTGCGACTGTCGCGGCGACGTGATCTGCTGAAGGAGTTGTTGGAGGCGGCAATTCCGATCACGTATCAAGACGTCGTGCTGATCTTCGTAACGGCATCCGGCACCCGCAACGGTCTGCTGATGCAGGAGACGTTTGCTCGCAAGGTCTACGCGTCGGAAGTCAACGGGGCACGACTCTCGGCGATTCAGCTGACCACTGCCGCCGGGATCTGCACGATGGCCGACCTGATGCGCGAGGGCAAGCTGCCGCAGCGGGGCTTCGTGCGCCAAGAGCAGTGCGAACTCAGTGATTTCCTCGCCAACAGGTTCGGCTCGCTGTACCTGCGCGGCAAGGAAGTCACGGCCTAGTAGTCAGCGAGCGACAGTTCGGCGCTTCTGGACTTGGTCCACGGCGTTTGATGACTGGCGCCCCGCATAGGGGCTCGAGTCATCAAGCGCACCTGCGTGATCATTGCGTCTGATGACTGGCGCCCCGCATAGGGGCCGGAGTCGGCAAACGCCGCGTCGACACCCATTGGCGCCAGACCGGCCTGTCAGCTTCGGCGGCGTCTGATCTCGGCGGTGATGGCCGGCACGACCTGATGCAGGTCGCCGATCACGGCGTAGTCGGCCTTGGTCACCATGTTGGCTTCGGGGTCGATGTTGATCGCGAGGATCTTCTTCGACGCCATCGCACCGACCCAGTGCTGGATCGCACCGGAGATGCCACAGGCGATGTAGATGTCGGGGGCGATCCGCGTGCCGGTCTGTCCAACCTGATCGGTGTGGTTTCGCCAGCCCAGGTTCGTGACGGCGCGACTGCAGCCGACAACGCCGGCCAGGGCATCGGCCAGGTCCTGCAGCGGAGCGAACCCATCGGCCGAGCCGACGCCGCGTCCGCCGCTGACGACCACCGGCGCAGTCGACAACGTGACACCGGCAGCGCGCTCGACGCGCTCGCGAATGACGGTACGACCGAGACTGGGATCGAGCTCCACAGACAACCGTCTCGCCGTCGCGGTGGCGGGTGATTCGGTCGCGGCGAAGGCGTGGTGCGCGGTCGTGACGAGACGTATCGGAGCGTCGAGGCTGCATCGCTCGAGCAGTGATCCACCCCACCGGACGCGGATCAACTCGTCGTCTGCGAACTCGATCACGTTCGCGACCATCGGCAGATCGAGACGCGCGGCGGCGTGAGCCATCACCTCGTTGCCGCGGTCAGTTCCGGTGGCAATGACGAGCGATGGTTGCAGGGATTCGACAGCCTGCGCGACAACCTGTCCCCAGGCTTCAGGTCCATAGTCAACGAGCAGGTCGTCGTGCACCTGATGCACGGTGGTGGCACCGAACACGCCAATCTGTTCGACCAGGCCGTCGGCAGCTTTTCCGATGGTCAGGGCATGCGTCTCACCGAGTTGGTGGGCCGCGGCGAGCGCTTCCCACGTGGCCGGCGACATCACGCCGCGATCGTGTTCGACGACGACGAGGATCACTTCAACACACCGATCTCTTCGAGCATGTCGACAACAGCAGCCGCAGCATCGGGGCCGTTGCCGAGGATCACCGTGGCACTGACCTGTTCGGCGGCAGGCATCATCGTGATCATCTTCTGGCCACCCGGCTCACCAGTGGGCAGGACGTGCGCGACATCGACCTTCTTCGACGCCAGGCGACCCTTCAGCGTCGGATAGCGAGGCAGGTTGATCCCCTCCTTCACTCCCAACACGGCCGGCATCGGCACCTCGTAGACCTCGACGCCGACATCGGCCTCGCGGCGGGCTTGCAGCACGTCGCCCTGCACCGTGATGCCCTTGATGCCATTGACGATCGGGCGGGCCAGCGCGTGGGCAACGCGGACACCGACCTGGAAACCGCCAGAGTCGGCCGACTCGTTTCCGAACAGGATCACGTCGAAAGCACCATCTGCGGACTCGATGTCGGCGATCGCGGCAGCGATTGCGGCGGCCGTTCGCTGTGGATCCCAATCGGGTCCGACGATCGGCAGCAACACGGCTTTGGCGACGCCGAGGCTCGCGGCGTAGCGCAACTGCTCGTCGGCTTCGGCGGGACCGAGCGTCAGCACCGTCGCCTCCCCACCGTGCTGCTCGACCAGCTGCACAGCTTCTTCGACCGCGCATTCCTCGTGAGGACTCATCGTGAACCCGAGGTATGCCGTGTCGACGGCCTGCCCGTCGGCGGTGATGTTGATGCGTGCGCCCGGGGCCGGCACGCGCTTCACGCACACCAGGACCCTCATGACTTCATGCGGGAGTCGTCGGGATCGAACAGTGGCGTGGCCCCCGCCCGCTCGACCGTGACGGGATACAGCTCGTTCATGTACATCACCTGCAGCTTGGCGCCCTCCACGGCGTGCTCGGGCGGGAGGTACGCGAGCAGCAGGAACTTGCCGACCGAGGGGCCGGCGCCGGCCGTGGTGACACGCGAGACGCGACCCTTGGCGTCGAGAATGCGCTCGCCATCCATCGTCAGGATCGGCTCGTTGCCGCCCGTCGGAAAGCGGTCGTAGCCAGCGGCGCACTTCTGTGAGTCCATCGAGAGCGTGCACATGATCGCGGCGGGCTCTTCGTCACGGGCCTTCATGTACGCCTCTTTGCCCATGAAGTCGGCCGACTTCACCTTCGGTCGCGCCAAGCCGGCCTCGACCGGGTTGTACTCGCTCTCCAGTTCGGCGCCCATCAGGCGGTAGCCCTTCTCGATGCGACCAGTGACGGCATAGACACCGATGCCGACGGGGATGATCTCGAACTCCTTGCCGGCTTCGGCAACCGTGTCCCACAGCCGCAGGCCGTGCTCCATGTTGGTGTAGATCTCCCATCCGTTCTCACCGACATACGAGATGCGGAACATGATGCACGGCACGCCGTCGATCAGTACCTCGCGCACGGCGCCGTATGGGAATCCGGCTTGCGACACGTCGTACGGCTTCGACTGATCGGTGACGATCTTGGCCATCGTCTTTTCGGCGTTGGGACCCCACACACCGAGCGTGCAGATGCCCTGTGAACGGTCGGTGAACGTGACGGATCCGTCGGTAGGCATGTACCTGCGGAACCAGTAGTTGTCGCGCCCACCGTCGAATGCGCCAGTGATGATCCGGAAGTGGTCCGTACCGAGGCGTTGGATTGTGAGGTCGCCGCGGAACCCACCATGCTGGGTCAGCAGCGGCGTGTAGACGCTGCGGCCGACAGCGACGTCGACGTTGTTCACGCACATGCACTGCAGGTAGGCCATTGCGCCCGGGCCGGTGATGTCGAACTCGTTGAATGCAGTGAGGTCGACCATGCCGACGCTCTCGCGCATCTGCAGGTGCTCGGCGTTGGTGATGGGGCTCCACCAACGAGCATCCCACTCGTGCTCACGCGGCTTGCACGAGTCGGCGAACTTGGCCAGGAGGTTGGCGTTGCTCTCGAACCACTGCGGCCGCTCCCAACCGCGAGCGTCGAAGAACACGGCACCCAGCGCCTCTTCGCGCGCGTAGAACGGGCTGCGGCGCATGCCGCGCTGGCTGGCCCACTGCTCACGTGGATGCACGATTCCGTACGTCTTGTTGAAGTGCTCGGCACAGCGGGCGAGGATGTGGTGTTCGGTCTTCTCGTGCGGGTAGAAGCGGCTGATGTCGGTGCTGTGCGGGTCGCACAGGTGCGGGTAGCCGTACGTCATCCACTCGGCCACGATCTGGGCGATGCCGGGGCCTTCCTTGATCCACACCGCAGCAGCGCTCCACAGGTTGCGCACTTCGACGGTCTCGCCGAGCACCGGATTGGCGTCGGGTGTGAGGCTCAACAGTCCGTTGATCGCGTATCGAATCTCGGCTTCGCCCAACATGTCCATCAGATCGATGGCCTCTTCGAACTGCTGGTCGAAATCGTCGGCCGTGAATGGCAGCTCCGTGGGCGACAGCGCCGATTCCTCGTTGGATGGAATGTCGTCGGGGTGCATGAAGATGGGGCGGTGGGCGTACGAGCCGACCTCCATCGAACCTGCGGTCTGGCGCTCGTAGCAGAACGTGTCCATGTCTCGCACGATCGGGTAGGCGACCTCTTTGCCGCTCTGCTGCAAGATGTCGATCGGGCCGACGTCGGCCATCTGGTGCACCGCAGGTGTAAGGGGGATGTTGGCGCCGGCCATCTTGGCGATGCGCGGGCTCCACACGCCGCAAGCGATCGCGACGTACTCGGCCTCGATGCGGCCCTTGTTGGTGACGACAGCCTTGACGGTCGGACCACCCGGACCATCTTCGGTCTCGATGTCGAGCACCTCGGTGTTGGCGAACACCTGCAGCGCGCCCGCTTCGACGGCTTCGTTGCGCATCTGCGTGCCGGTCTCCAGCGAGTCGACACAGGACACGCTCGGTGTGTAGAAGCCGCCGAGCAGGATCTCTTCGTTGATGAACGGGACCAGCTCTTTGATCTCGGCCGGGGTGACCAGACGGCTGTCGATGCCCCACGCTTTCGCCGACGTCATTCGGCGCTTGAACTCCTCGAGTCGCTCGGGCTTGCGGGCCACCTCGATGCCACCTGAGGTGTTGTTCAGGCCGAGATCGACGTATTGGCGCTGACTCTCCAGCGTGAGGAACGCCATCTCTTTGTTGTGATCGGTCGGGAAGATGAAGTTGGATGCATGCCCTGTGGAGCCGCCGGGGTTGGGCAGCGGGCCCTTGTCGATCTGCACCATGTCGGTCCAGCCGAGCCGGCTGAGGTGGCCGACCAGACAGTTGCCGACGATGCCGGCGCCGATGATCACGCACTTCGCCTTCGTTGGCACTGCCTGTGCCGCTGAGCTTTGGCCGGTTGTGTCGCTCATATCCATCTCCTCGAAGGCTTGTCTTCATCACCCTTGTGATATATCTTTTCGATATCACCAACGTATCACTCAGCGAGCAGGCGTTTCAAGCGATCCGCAGGATGATTGTCACGCTCGAGCTCGCCCCCGGCGCAGTCGTGCGCGACGACGCATTGCAGCAGCAGCTCGGGCTCGGGCGCACACCTATTCGTGAAGCGCTGCAACGTCTGGTGCGCGACCAGTTCGTCACGATCATCCCCCGTCGCGGCATGTACGTGTCGAGCATCGACGTGTCGGAACTGTCGACGCTGTACGAGACGCGAGCGATCCTCGAGCCCTACGTCATGCGCCTGGCCTGCGCACGCGGGCGCGCCACCGATTGGGACGCCATGGCAGCGGCGCTGGCCAGGGCCAGCAGTGATAGTTCGCCCACTCAGTTGCTGGAGATCGATCGCGAATGTCGCGAGATCGTTTGGTCCGCCGCCGGCAATCGCTTCCTCACCGAGACGCTCGACATGTTGTACGCCCAGAGCGATCGCTTGTGGCACCTGTACCTCTCCGATGTCGCTGCACTCGATCACGTGATCGACGAGCACCGCGCCATCCACGCCGCCCTGGTCGACGGCGACGGCGACCGTGCCGCAGCCTTGATCGAATCGCACATGCGCGCCTTCAACGACAAGATCGGCGACGCCGTCCGTCGTCGCCTCGAATCCCCCCTCGCCGGCTTCTAGTCGCCCGTCGGGCTGTGAGCCCGATGTCAAGCCTGCCGCGACACCGGACTCACAGTTGCTCGGCCTGGCGTGTCGCTGTGAGCCCAATGTCAAGCCTCCCGCGACACCGGACTCACAGCTGCTCGGCCGGCATGGGTCTGACAGGATGCGGAGGTGGCCTCAGATGTCCGGCGCGTGACGGTTGGCGCGCGCACGTTCAACGTCGTTGGAGGGCACGACAAGTTCTGGGACACGTGCGAGGGTGGCTGGGAAGCCTCCACCTTCGAGGCGCTGACGTCGCGGTTGGGCAGCGGCAAGACGTTCGTCGACGTCGGGGCATGGATCGGACCGATGACGCTCGTCGCCGCGGCATGCGGAGCGCGTGTAGTCGCCTACGAGCCCGACCCTGCGGCGGCACACGAACTCGCAGAGAACGTCGCGCTCAACCCATCGTTCGACGTCGCCATCGAACGGGTGGCGTTGTGGACGTCGACCGGCACGCGCCAGTTGCGCGGCGGTCCGGCCGGTCTCGGCGAGAGCATGTCGAGCTTCAGCGGGCGAGCCGGACGCGTCGGCGCAACTACCGTCGCCACGATCGATGCGCGTGAAGCGGCGCGATCGTGGCCGCCCGACGCGTTGGTGAAGATCGACGTCGAAGGCGCCGAGTACTGGCTGCTGCCGCGCCTGCGGCCATTCATCGCCGAACACCGTCCGACGATGGTGTTGTCGGTACACGCCTACGACGTCCGCGCCTCACTGGCCGGATGGCCATCGCCGGTCCGACGCGTCGTTCACCACTGTCACCACGCAGCGCGAACCGTGCCGTTGCTGTGGGCGATTCGCGGCTACGGCACCGTCCGTGCGAGCGATCACGACCGGCCGCAATGGCACCCGGTGTCGGTGCGCGATCTGATGCTGCGCATGTGGGAGCGCGAGCTGCTGCTCGAGCGAACGTAATCTCGGGACCGTGGCACTTCGAGAGATCCCGGATCCGAGTGGAATCAGGCAGGCCAAGACCCTGCCGGCGTCGACGTACAGCTCCGCTGAGTTCCACGAACGCGAACGCGAGGCAATCTTCACACGCGATTGGCTGTGCGCCGGCGTCGTCGACGAGATGCCGATTGTGGGTTCGTGGACTGCGCGGACCGTCGGTGGACTGCCAGTGCTGTTCGTGCGCGACAAGTCAGGTGTGCTGCGAGCGTTCCTCAATGTCTGTCGCCATCGCGCATCACCGTTGTGCGAGGACGGCGAATCTCATGCCAGCTCGCTGATCCGTTGCCCATATCACTCGTGGCTGTACCAGCTCGACGGCTCACTCGCCCGCGCCTCGGGTGTCGGCGAGCCGGAAGGATTCGATATCGCCGACTACTCGCTGAAGCCGGTGCAGCTCGCCGAATGGCGTCGGTTGGTGTTCGTCTGTTTCGACGAGACCGCTGCGCCGCTCGACATCGGGCCACTCGGCCACGCCATCGACGCCTACCCGCTGGAGTCGATGGAGCTGGCACTGTCGGAGACCAACGATCGACAGTTCAACTGGAAGGTGCTGCTCGAGAACTACAGCGAGAACTACCACACGCCGTTCGTGCATCCCGAGATCGACACCAGTGCCAGTGAGGACTACCCGATGATCTCCGAGGGGATCGCCTTGTACGCGTGGGATCGGCCACTGCGACCGACCGGCTCGCAAGCCGACGAGATCCGGGCGACGTTGCTACCGGGCGAACCCGGTTGGGAAGAGTTGGCGTCGATACCGATGGATGGCCCGTACGGGATCGGTGGATACCTGACGGTGTGGCCGAACCTGATGATGAACGTGTTCCCCGGGGCGTTCCTGGCGATGTGGATGGAACCGATCGATGCGACGACCACGAGGGTCGAGCGGCGCCTGTTCGTGCGACCGGACATCGACGAAGACGTTCGCAAGGCGATCGTCTCTGCCCACGGGATGGTGCATGGCCAAGATGTCGACATCTGCAACCGAGTGCAGCGCTCGCACAACGCCGGCGTCGATGCAGATGGTGTGCTGGCCACGGTCGAGGAACGCGGCGTGTACTTCGTGCACGAACGCCTTCGAAATCGCCTGAGAGTATGATCATACGTATGATATGATGCTGGCGTGGCTGCCACCCGAATCACGATCACGGTCGATGAGGACGTTCTCTCCGAGTTGAAAAGCCGTGTCGGCCCAGGTGAGGTGTCGAGCTACGTGGTCGACGCCCTGCGTGCACGGTTGCGTAAAGACCCGATCCTGGAACTGCTCGACAAGCTCGACGAGATGTACGGACCGCTGACCGACGAACAGATCGCTGAGGGTGAGCAATGGATGAAGGAAGCCAACGAACGGTTGTCGCAGACTCTGGAGCCGTGATCGGACTCTCCAGGAACAATCAAGTCCTGAGAGCCCGATTTCGTGCGGCAAGACAGATCGGAATGGACATCCGAGTCCCGGTGGTAGTGGTCGCCGAAACGGTCAGAGGCAACGGACCACGCGATGCGCCGGTCAACCTCGTGCTCGCCCAGACAGAGCCTCGCTACCCGCTCATGGAGGAGATCGCTCGAAAGGCCGGCCAGCTCCTCGGTGCCGCTCGATCTTCTGCGACCATTGACGCTCTGATCGTCGCAGAGGCGCTCGACTGCACGCCTTCGATGATCTGGACGAGCGACCCGACCGATCTTCGACAACTGCTCGGCGACAATCGCGGCGTGTCGATCGAGCCGATCTGACCCGAAACGCGGCGATGCGCCCGCCCTTTCGGGGCGGACGCATCAGGCGCCGAGTCGGCGGTCCTTACGACCGGAGGTGGCTCGCCGTCTCGGGCAAGCGAGTCAGCCGTGAGGCCGACTCACCCGATCGGGAGGACTTACCACTTATCGATGTAGGCAGCGCCGAGTCCGGCGGCGATGGTGCCGGTGCAGTCGGCCGCTGCCGCTGTGTCATCCTTCGCATACTTGGTGCCAGCTCCTGTAGGACCGACGGAGTCGGCGATGTAGAAGCAAGTGCCTGTGTCGGACAGGACCGCGCCGAACCATGAGGTGGCGGTCACAGCCATCGACACGACCTTCGCACCGTTCGAGGCAGTACCCGGCAGCAGCTGGAAGGTCAGGCTTGGCTCACTGGCGATCATCTTGTCGACGGTCACGTCAGAGTAAAGACCGGTATCGGCGAAGATTGTCTTGGCGTTGGTCAGGGCGTTGCGGGCCGATGACTGGGCGCTGCGGTCCTTGGCCTTGTTCTGGGCGCCGAGGAAGGTTGGGATGGCGATGGCCAGCAAGATGGCGATGATCAGGACGACCACCATCAACTCGATGAGCGTGAAGCCTCTGTCTACTCTTCGTTCTGTGGGGGAAATGTTCATTGTGTGTACCTCCGGTACTTGTCTTGTTGATTCGCTATGTCGGCCGGGCTCGGCTCGCCTCTGCAGGACTTCCCCCTTTTCTCACAACACTTCGCTGATGGCCGTCGGGGTGGTCACGGCGTCGCAACGGGGGCAACGACTTCGACGCCCGCGGGTGGCCGCAGCGTGAACACACGCGCCGCCAACTGCAGCTGGTCCGACTGCGGTGCGCCATCGGCCGACGCCGGTTGCACGGTGATGCCGATCTGCTCGATGACGAGCAGTCGAGGCATCTCGCGGAGTGCTTCGAGGTAGGCCTGCACCGATGCGTGGGGGCCCGAGGCGGTGATCGCGACCTGCACCGAACCACCGGGACCACTTGGGTTCGCGCCCAGCGGTGTCGGCGAGACCGAGGCGAGCGCCACGCCCGCCTCGTCCGCAACGGCCTGGAGCTGACGGAGCAGATTGGCGATGGCGGGATCAGGCGGGATCGCGGTCAATGCCGCGCCAGGTTCGGCATCCGGTACCGCATTCGCTGTGTCGATCGGTGCCTGCAGCGTCAGTTCGGCATCGACGATGTTCTGCTCGACTTGGGCCCGGTCATCTTGGAGGGCAGACAACTTGCTCTGTTGCGGCTTGAACACGAAGTTGAAGACGGCGAAGAGCAGCAACACGCCCATGACAGCCATCATCACCACGTCTTTGCGGCTGCGGTTCATGGCTGCACCTCCGTGGTTGCACTGCGACCGACGAGGTTCTCGGCAGTCACCAACATCTCCACCGAGAACTGCACCGCCGTCGAGCCGTCGGGCTGCGTCGCGATGGTGAAGCCGGAGGCCCAGGGCTCGGCAAACCTCGGGTCGGCGCTGACCACGTCGATCCAGTCAGCGACAGCCGGAAGACCTGGCGCCGTCGCCGCGAGGGTCACCCTCCCGGGTCGTGGAGCGTCGCCGGTCGTGACGGCGACATCCGCCGATGGCTCCAGCACGCCCTGGATCGACGAGATGACCACACCGAGCGGAGCACTGTCTTGAGCGACGGCGTGTTCCACCGCCAGCCAATCGACGTTGGTCGCAGCGACACTGGCCTCGACCGCCGCTGGGGTTGCTTCGCTCCCGGCGTCAGCGCCGTCACCCGCCACCGGCACCCGAGCAGCGAGCTGTGTCTGCAAGTCGGCGAGTTGCGCGTTCGACGTGTCGAGTTGGTCTTGTTCGCCGGCGATCTCGCTTCCGGTGCGCACGTACAACGCACCGGCCGCGCCGACGAAGAGCACCGCACCAGCTCCCACGAGCAGCCGCCGGGCCCCGAGCGTGCGCTGTGGGCGCTTGGCAACGGGCGTCAGATCGATTCGCCTGTCCTTCGGCCGGGCCTGGCCCAGCGCAACACCAAGCGCGGCTGCCATGTACGGAGCGAGGAACGGCAGGTCGGCGGGTTCGAAGCCGGTGTGACCGAGACGAACGCCGGCGAACGGATCTGCAAGTTCGACGTCGATGCCCAGCGCATCGCTGAGGGCAACCGTCAAACCGGGCAGTTGCGAGCCGCCTCCCGTCACCAGCAGTCGGCGAACGTGCCGCGATCCGGGCTGCTCGCCGTAGAAGGCGAGCGATGCCTGTACCTCGGAGATCAGCTCACCGAGACTCTCCTCGGTAGCTCGAATCGCCACCGCAGATGACGGATCCTCGGTGACGCCGAGGCGCTTGTACCGCTCGGCCTCGAGCTCGGCTATGCCGAGCCGGCTGGCGATGCGCTCGGTCGTCCGTCGGCCACACGCGTTCGTGAGCGTTCTCGAGAACAGCGGCTCTGCCCCTCGTGCCGCGACCACGACCACGGTCCCTGCACCGATCGACAAGATGATGTCGACGCTGTCGTCCTCGCCGGGCTCGGCGTTGGTCAACGCCAGCGCCAACGCTGCCGGGATGACATCGACGGCGGCAACCTTGAGATCGGCGCCGTGCATCGCCATCAGCAGCGGCTCAACCGCATCCTGGTGCGTCGCCGCGAGCAGGAGGTGCAGCGTCTCGTCGCTCGGCTCTGGCCCATCCATGGTCCTGATGTCGAAGACCGTCTCCTCGGCGGGCAGCGGTATGTAGTCATCGAGCTGGAGACGAATGGTCGACATCAGCTCGGTGCGCGACAGGCGGGGCATCTCGATCGTGCGCACGATCACGCGAGCCGACGACATCCCCACTCGCACTTGGTGCGACTTGAAGCCGGCCTGCGTCCACAGTTGCCGGAGCGCGATCGAGACGGCACCGACATCGGCGACCTCACCGTCGACGACTGCGCCGACCGGGAGGCCGACCTGTCCCATCCGCCGGATCAGCGGCGAGTCGCCAAGTTCGATCTCCACGGCACGCACGGCATTCGTGCCGACATCCACTCCAACTGCAGTTGCCGCCATCGGCCGGTCTCCTAGCTCTCGCACGCTGTAGTCGGCCTCTTCGACGCGCCGCCGACAACGGTTCCCCCATATGGGGAATCGTCGGTCATGCGCCAGCACGGTTGGCCGACACGACTGGTGTGCCAACTCGCGCCCACCACCCCGCCCGGACGAGAACGGGAGACGCAGGCGTCAGCCTGATCGAGCAGATCATCGCCATGACCGTGATCGTCGGCGCCCTGCTCGGGCTGCTGAGCACCTTGGGGGCAACGGCGCAAGGCGTGACGACCAGCCGACAACGCACGATCGGCGTCTCGCTGGCGAAGCAGGCGATCGAGAACCTCCAGGGCGCCGCGTACTCCAGCGTGGCGATGAGCCTGACAGGCCTGGACACCGATCCGTTGGTGTACGGGATCGCCCCGAACCTGACGTTCGAGAGTGAGCCGATTGTGCTCGGCGGCACCTCGCCGCATCGCACCACCATCACGGCGGTGGGAACGACCTTCGCTTTGCGGACCTTCGTGACCGCGGTGGGCACCGGTGGCGCCGGCTACCGCCGGGTCACCGTGATCATCGAGTGGCCGTCGGTGTCACCGAGCCACACGATGCGATTCTCATCATTGGTGTTCCCGCTCGACTACACCTCATACCCGGCCAGCAGCGGCGAAGCAGAAGCCATGGGCGGACTGATCACGGTCATTGGCACGCTCGGTGGCGACACATTCGAGAACGTGCAGGTTTCGCTGCCGGGAACGCGCGTCGACACGAACGCGTCGACGCTCCGGACCTCGATCGCGGTGGCGGCGAGTTCCACGAGTCACGTCGACCTGCTGACCGGTCCCGTCGCTTCGGACACGTGCAGTGGAGCCGGCAGCGACATTGGCGAGTGCCCGCATCAAACCCTCCAGAGCGTGGCAGACAACGATTCGACGTCGCTGACCGGTAGTTGGGTCGCGGGGGTCGCTGAGGCCTTCTTCGGTGCCAGTCTGGCGACCCCGGGCGGCGCGACGGTCGTCACCCCCTCGGGCACGATGACCTCGCGTGCGAGCACCGATGCCTGCGGGATATGCGGTTTCGGCGACAACGACGGGTTGCCCTGGGCCGACGCATCAGTCGAGACGACGAGCGGCACATCAGCCGGCTTTGCGAGCAACCACGGCGCCGGAGCGCTGGAGGGCAGTCTGTGGAATCTGGACGGCGCGTGGAAGCCGAATGCGTCGATCGACCATGACCCGACCGGCAACGGGACCGTGACAGCCTCCGCGCAGCTCGTCGCCCCAGCGATGCGGGTGTTCGACGTCGAAGGCGCTCCGGGCACATTCGACGGCGCCGTCAAGGTCGGTGCGTTCTCGGCGAAGGCATCCGCTGTGTCGGGCGACACGCTGGTCGCTCCAGACGTGACGACGGGGACCTCGACCATGCAGTTGCAGCTGTGGGACGGCGCCGCGTATCGCCTGGTCGACATCATGCCCGGCACTGAGCTTGACACGACAGCCACGGCCACGTTCACGGTCGGCGACCACGTGGTGACGCTGAACTCACGTGTGCAGGCGCAACCGTCCACCTTCAGCACCGCCGGCACTGCCCCGAGAAGCGATGCCGCAGCACAGCATCCCTCGATCCTCGTGATCACCGTCCAAGTGATCGTCACCTCGGCGACACAGTTCGATCCACCGCCTACCACGACCTCAACCACATCGACCTCAACCACATCGACCTCAACCACGACCACATCGACCACGACACCAGCGGCCACCACGACCTCGCCTGAATCGACTACGACGAGTTCATCCTCGACGACCTCGACGTCGACCACCACCACGATGGCGCCGATACCTACAGTGACGGACAGCTTCACGATCGTCGTCGACTACGGCCGGGTATCCGCTCACGACACATGGCTGGCGAAGGCGTCATGAACACCAGGCCCACACACACCGACATCCGCGACAGCGGCACGACCTTGATCGAACTGATGATCACGCTCGCGGTGATGTCGATCGGGATGACGATCGCTGCCTCGACACTTTTCCTGGCGCAAAGCGCATCGAACCGCATCGAGCGCAGTGCTGAAGCCATCGACGCTGCCAGGCTCCTGTCGGCATCGTTGGACCGCGAACTGCGGTCGGCAATCTGCATCTCGTCGCCCGGCGAGAACCTGAGCGCGAACACCTTGACGTTCCAGACACTCTCCTCGACGGAAGTCGCGGTGCTGACGTACGCCATCACCAACGGCACGGTGACGCGCACCGAGAACCTCGGGCAACCACGAACGGTCATCAGCGGTGTCGGGCTCACGACGACCGCATTCAGGCAGGTGACCACGCCGTTGAGAACCGTCGTGGTCGACATCCCGATTCGATCCGAGAACGGCGGAGAGTTTCATCTCTTGACGACCGTGGCAGGGAGGAACGCATGGAGACCATGCTGAACCAACGCAAGCGCCGACAGGGGAAGACGTTGCCTCAGCCGGCAACGGATCGCGGATCGGTCATGGTGATGGCGGCGATCATCTCGGTGGTCGTCTTCGCCCTCGCCACCGTGATGCTGTCGCTCACCGATCGCGAGAGTACGGCGTCGAACGGGGATCGCCACCGCCAAAATGCCATCGACGCGGCAATGTCCGGCGCGGTCATCGCCAACTCGGCGTTGACCAACAATGCCGCATATAGCGGCAGCGGTTTGGTGACTCTGCCCGACGGCGCAGCGCAGTTCGAGGTGTTGGTCGCGATCGACTCGACCGTCGGCGGCTTTCGTCGAATACTGACCTCCTACGGCTACGCCCCGACGAAGGCCTCGCCCAAGTCGATGCGCACGGTGCGACAGGTTGTCGACCTCGATCCCCTGACCTTCTCGTATGGCGTCTACGCCAGCGGCAACTATGGCGACGGGTCGGCATCGTCAGTGGTTGGCGACATGTACACCGGCGGCGACATCACGCTGGGCAACTCGCAGGACTACATCGGAAACGTGTCTGCCCGTGGCAGCATCGTGACCGGCTCGAACCAGAAGATCACTGGCACTCTTCGCGCCAACGGCAACGTCAGCGTGTCGAACAGTTCGACCGACGTGTATGGCAGCGTCTACGCCGGTGGCAACATCACCACAGGGGGCACCATTCGCGACATCGCCCAAGCCGGTGGCAACATCGGTACGAGCGGTTGCCCAACACCGAAGGTGCAGGGCTCGTGCATCCAGCACTCGCCTCCCCCACTCGTACCACTCGAGAACCTCCCCGTCTTCACCTACAACCCAGCCAACTACCTGCCCGTCGTGGCAGTCGACAACAGCGGCTCAGCCTTGGTCACGGCGGCTAAGAACCCGATCCAAGGCGTTTTCAACGTGTCGGGCGATGCCGAGTTCAAGAAGTCGGACTCGCTTCGGCTGACGGGCGACACGACCATCGTGGTATCCGGGAACTTCACGATGCCCGGAACGGTGTCGAACTACGCCGCAGCAGGCGTGAGCGTGCAGTTGGTGATCGTTGTTCGGGGCAACGCGCTGATGAGCAACAACCTGACGATCCCGACGACCGTGTCGACGTTGGTGTACACGAACGGCAACTTCGATGCGAAGAACTCCTCGACGTACACCGGCGTTCTCTACGCGGGCGGCAACGTGATCCTTGGAGCACACAGTCTGATCACCTACGCCCCGGTCTCGGCGCCGGGCTTCGATTGGACCAGCGCAAATCCCCAGAGCTTCACGATCCGCAACATATCGACCCGGGAGATCACCGGCGCCTGAGAGCCGAAAAGGGGACTTCTTTCCCTACGCGGGCTCGTAGTGGCCGACACAAGCGACTGATGGATGCAACGACGCTCCCGACCCCTGTGGACACCACAGAAGGGCCTCCGCCGGGGGCGGAGTTGAGCGATCCGGCGTTGCGGGGACTGCTGCCCGAGCACATGGGTCACCGCTACCAGGCCGTGCCGTTGCGCCGCGAGAACGGCGAGCTGATCGTCGGCATGGTCAATCCGGGCGATCTTCGGGCGGTCGATGACCTGCGAGCGTTGCTCGACGAGCGGTTCACGCGAGTCGCGATCACCCCGACGCAGTTGGCCGACCTGCTCGGTGAACGCCGCAAACTCGACCAGGAAGTCAACAACGTCGCCCAGATCGTGGTCGACGACTCGTTCGACGAGCAACAGGATTTGGCCACTCTGCGCGCCGTCGTCGAGGAAGCACCCATCGTCAAGTTCGTGAACCTGATCATCCTGCAGGCCGTGCAGGAACGGGCGTCCGACATCCACGTCGAGCCGACCGAGCACGACCTGCGGATCCGCTATCGCATCGACGGCGTGCTCCACGAGCGTATGCGCCAGCCGCGAGCGATCATCCCCGGTGTGATCTCGCGCCTGAAGGTGATGGCCGACATCGACATCGCCGAACGGCGTGTGCCCAAGGACGGTCGCATCAGCTTGACGGTCGACGGTGCAGTCGTCGACCTGCGTGTCTCCACGCTGCCCACCGTGCACGGCGAGAAGATCGTGATGCGAATCCTCGATCGGGCCAGCAGCGTGCAGTCGTTGGCGAGCCTCGGCTTCCTGCCGTCACAACTCGCCCAGTACGAGCACTCGTTCCGCAAGCCCTACGGCGCGATCCTGGTCACTGGGCCCACCGGCTCCGGCAAGACGACCACGCTCTACGCAACCCTCAACCTGCTCAACCTCGAATCGCGCAACATCGTCACGGTCGAAGACCCGGTCGAGTACCGGCTGGCCAACGTCAACCAGGTGCAGACGAATCCGAAGGCCGGGCTCACGTTCGCCAACGCACTGCGCTCGATCCTGCGCCAGGACCCCGACATCATCCTCGTCGGCGAGATCCGCGACCGCGAGACCGGCGTCATCGCCATCGAGGCCGCCCTCACCGGGCACCTGGTGCTGACGACGCTGCACACCAACGATGCGCCTTCCACTCCGCTCCGACTGATCGAGATGGGCATCGAACCGTTCCTCGTCACCTCCGCGGTCGACTGCGTGCTGGCTCAGCGTCTGGCGCGACGCCTGTGCGACCGATGCAAGATTCCCTTCGTTCCCACCGAGCTGGAGCTCAGCGCCGCCAAGTGGGATTTCTCGCGGGTGTCGATCGAAGATCTCGTGTTCTACCGAGGCGTCGGCTGCTCGCAGTGCGGCGGGACCGGATACCGCGGACGGCTGGCGATCCACGAGGTGATGCTGATGTCGGAGGAGCTCGACAAGCTCGTCGTCAGCCGCGCCTCGTCCGAGGACGTACGCCGCGTCGCCGCCAGCCAGGGAATGATGGATTTGCGCAGCGACGGGCTGGCCAAGGTCGCGCTGGGACTCACCACGCTTTCGGAGGTGTCACGTGTTGTTGCCTGATCAGAACGGCTCCGCCGTCGCCATGTCGGCCTCGGTGCTCGCACCGCCGGCCGAGTTCACGCCGAGGATCCCCCACGACATCGACGAACTGCTGGAGCAGTGTCTGCTGCTCAACGGGTCCGACCTGCACCTGGCTGCGGGCGCACCACCCACCGTGCGTGTCAATGGAGTGCTGCGGCCGCTCGAGGGGTACGGCATCCTCCACGGCGCGATGATCGAGCGCCTGGTGTTCGCGATCTTGAACGAGCGCAAGATCGAAGCGTTCACGCACGAACTCGAACTCGACACGAGCTACGCGATCCCCGGCAAGAGCCGGTTCAGGATGAACGTGTTCCGCCAGCGTGGCGCCATCGGAGCCGTGCTGCGTACCATTCCGTTCAAGATTCCCGACTTCGACTCGCTGCACCTTCCGGCTGTGATCCGGACCTTTGCAGACCTGCCTCGCGGTTTGGTGCTGGTCACTGGTCCGACGGGATCCGGGAAGTCGACGACACTCGCATCACTGCTCGACATCATCAACCAGACCAAGCCGGTGCACATCTTGTCGTGCGAGGACCCGATCGAGTTCCTCTACACCCACAAGATGGCGATCGTCAACCAGCGCGAGGTCGGCGAGGACACCAACAGCTTCGCGTCGGCGCTGAAGCGGGCACTGCGTGAGGACCCCGACGTGATCCTGGTCGGTGAGATGCGCGACCTGGAGACCATCCACATGGCCCTCACTGCAGCCGAGACCGGCCACCTCGTCTTCGCCACCCTGCACACGCAATCTGCGCCGCAGACGGTCGATCGCATCGTCGACGTGTTCCCACCCGATCAGCAGGGTCAGATCCGGGTGATGCTGGCCACGACATTGCAGGCCGTGGTGACGCAGCAGCTCCTCCCGTCCGCTGACGGTCGCAGCCGGGTCGCCGCCGCGGAGATCCTGATCGCCACACCGGCGGTGCGCAACCTGATCCGCGAACGCAAGGGCTATCAGCTGGCCAGCCAGATGCAGGCCGGCGCGAAGTACGGCATGGTGACGATGGATCAGAACCTGGCCGACCTCGTCAGGTCGCACCGAGTCACTCTCGACGCAGCGCTGGAACGTGCCGCAAGCTCCGATGACCTGCGCAGCCTGCTCGGTATGAAGACGACCGAGGCCGGTGGTCGATGAGCACCACCTATGCCTACAAGGTGCGCGACAGGGCCGGCACCGTCCACAAGGGCAGCATCGAGGGCCAGAGCGAGCAGCTCGTCGTGGCCAAGCTCCGCGAGCTGGGTTACGTGCCTGTTTCGGTCATCGCCCGGGGCAAGTCCAAACTGACATCGGACGTCAGCGCACGCGGCGGCGACGGCAAAGTCAGCCTGCGCGCGATCGTGATCTTCTCCAGGCAGCTGGCAACGATGGTCGCCGCCGGGTTGACCCTGATTCGGGCGCTGAGCATCCTGGCCGATCAGACCGAGTCGAAAGCACTGTCCGCCGTGATCACCACCATGCGCGGCGACATCGAACGCGGGTTGTCGTTCTCGCAGGCCATCTCCAAGCATCCCAAGGTCTTCCCAACCGTGTACATCGCCATGGTGCGCTCCGGCGAGGTCGGCGGGATGCTCGACATGGTGTTGCTGCAGCTGGCGACGATGCTCGAGAAGCAGCTCGAGCTTCGGCGGCGAGTGAAGTCGGCGATGTCGTATCCGATCGCCGTGGGGGGCATCATCGTGGTCATCGTCTCGGCGATGCTGCTGTTCATCGTCCCGATGTTCGAGGCCATGTACGACGATCTCGGTGGCGTGTTGCCACTGCCCACGCGGATGCTCATCGCCGTGTCGGACTTCCTCACCAGCGCCTGGTGGGCCATCGCGATCGGCACCGTCGGTGGTGTCGTCGGGTTGAAGCGTTGGAAGGCGACCCCAGGTGGTCGGTTGACGTTCGACCGGATCAAACTTCGCCTGCCGATCGCCGGCACGATCGTGCAGAAGACGGCGATCGCTCGGTTCTGTCAGACGCTCGCGGCGCTGGCCCGCTCGGGTGTCTCGATCATGGAGGCACTCGACATCGTTGCCGACACCGCCGGCAACGCAGTGGTAGCCGAGGCGATCAACGAAGCCCGCGAGCGTGTGCGCGTGGGTGAGTCGGTGTCGGCGGCGTTGATGAACCACCCCGTCTTCCCGGAGATGGTGGTGCAGATGATGGCCGTGGGCGAAGAGACCGGCGCCCTCGACGAGATGCTCGACAAGATCGGCGAGTTCTACGACGCCGAGGTGTCGGCAACGGTCGATTCGTTGACCTCGCTGATCGAACCGTTGCTCATGGTCGTGATGGGCATCACCGTCGGCGGCATGGTCGTGGCCTTGTACCTGCCGATGTTCCAGATCATCAATCTCGTGAAATGAGCGGAGTTCTCCCATGAAACACAAAGCACACTCCAAGGCCGGGCGCACGGGCCGACACGTCGAAGGCCATCGACGATCGACCATGTTGATGAGTCGACCCGGCCAGTGGCCGGCGCCCGATCCGGCGGCTCGTGTCGTACTGGACCCCAGTGACACATCGTCGCTACCCGCCCATCCGTCGTCGACCCCACGGCCGACGACGTCGCTCACCAGTACGCATCGGGGCGAACTCATCGTCGCCGCCGGCCTCGGGGGGATCTTGGTGTCGGTCGGTTCAGCCTTCGTGAAGCTCGTCGATCTGCCGGCGCTGTCGGAAGTCGCGATCGGAGCACTCGGCGGTGCTCTGGTGCTGGTGGGAGTCGTCAGTCGCCGACGCCACGTCGCGACCGAACCCGCCCAACGACGCACCGTGACCAAGAAGCGACTCCCTGCTGCAGAGCCGATCCCCACTTGGGAGCCGATCCTTACCGCAGAGCCGCTTCCCCCTGCCGAACGACCACCCGTCGCACTCGACCTCCCGTCGTTGACCGGCCAGATCAGCGAAGTACTTGCCGAGCTCCGCCACGAGTACGGCACGGCCTACCGCACGCGCACGTGGATCGAAGACATCCTGCCCGCGTACGGTGCGAAGCTCAACGACCCCGTGCTTGCTCGCGCGCTGCTCGGGGTCGCCGCACTCGACGCCGGCGGCATACGGGCCGACGTCGCCGGAATCTCCGAAGCTCATGCCAGCGAGGAGATCATCGCTACCGGCATGGACGTGCTCGCCGCTCTTCAGCAGGTGCGCGGGGCGTGTGACGGATCAGGCGACCGATTCGCAGCGTCGGTTCGACCTTCGGACCCTTCACGGTGGCCGGCCTCGACCGGCTGAGCCTCTCAACGCCGCGATGAACGACGCTTTGCCGGACGGACCGGGAGGCGATCGTCGTCGATGCCGGTATCCGCAAACCGTGACGTGACCGGCACAACGTCCGCGACCGGTATCGACACCTCGTCCGCGATTGGCTCGGTCGCAATCTCGACCTGCACGTGCTCGGGTGCGATCGGATCGAGCAGTTCGGCAAACTCGACATCGGTGAGATTGCCGTCATGGGTGATGCTTGCCTTTCTTCGAAAGGCGCGGCTGCCCCGGCCCATCACCGTGGCCTCACCGCTCGACGCGCCGAGCGCATGAGGATGGATGGCGTTCGATCCCGAGCTGGCTCCGGTACGTCGCGACGGTCCAACGACTGATGCTCAACGTTTCGGCAGCATCGACATGCGACAGGTCTCGCAGTGCGACGAGTTGATGCAGCAGAGCGCGCCGCGACGACGAGATGAACGGAAGGAGCTGCGCATTCAGCAACAGTTCGAGCGCGTCCTCAGGATCGCAATCGAGCTGGTCGGCCACGCCGTACAGCCCTGCGCTGTCGAAGACGGCTTTGATCCGCAAGTTTTCGTTGGCCGCGACGAAGCCATTGTGAGCTGCGCGCTCGATCTCGGTGCGGCGACACGGAGAGCAGATCGTCCCCCGGTTGTCACGGGCCAGCCGAGCACCACAAGATTGACAGTGCAAGACGGTGGCGGCCGCCGCAGTCATGCGGCATCACCGAGCATGGCCAGCAGCAGTGGCGTGTACGGCTCCAGACGATGTGCCAGGCGCGCCGGCAGGTCATGATCGCCGAAGTCATTCACGGCCATCCACTTCGAGAGGTCCGCTGCGAGCCCTTCGTTGCGCTTCTTCACGATCCCCAGCCACTCCGTGAGACAACCGACTCGGATTCGCCGGAGCTCCTGGCCCTCGACCTCGTCTTCGACGGTGGTTCCTTCGACGACGTCCGGGACCACGGCGACGGTCGAAGGATGGCGTGATTCGAGCACGGCCTTGGCCCACTCGACGCGCGTCGTGTCCGGCGCCACGGCCCGGGCAACCGCTTGCCGTTCAGCAGGTGTCAGCGAGCGCTGTTCGACCTGCTCGCATCGTGCCACTTCGCCTTGGAAGTGCCGCCGACGAACGCGCTCACGCCTGCTCAGCCAATCGTCGCACCGGGCAGCTTCGATCCGCGCCCGGCTGACCTTGCTCTCGAGAAACGCCGGCCAGACCTCGCACCTGTCCCAATCGATCCGGGTGCAGGCATCCCACGTGAGGCGCAGCACTTGCGACAGCACCTCGTTGCGGTCCGCATGGGCAGGGAGACGTGCATACTGCGCGCCCGCGAATGCAACCGCCCAGGTGTGCAGCGAGTTGTACAGCTCGTTCGACAGTTTCGCGCCAGCCTCACCGGCCATCCGCCGCTTGGCCAGCGGCTCGAGCACCACGGACACAAAGTCGGGGTGCCGAGGTGACTGCGTCGCAGGCATTCGACGACGCTCGACAAAAGGAGCACTTTCTGCTCGTGCCGGGGCCTCGGTGGACGACCCTAGAGAGGTCACCGAAGGGTGGTTGCCAGCTCCGCGTGCATCACCCTGGTACAACATGTGCGCCCTTTTTCACCTTTCATCGGCCTGCAGTCATCAAACCTGCGGCAAGGGGCGCTGAACAGAGACCTTGTACCCCTTCGTGGCGTCACTAAGACCCCTGATGGCCCAGAAACGTCGGGGGTGGTGAGGAAGGCCATCATCCCGGAGTGGTGGCCGTGCCGATCTGACCGACCGCAGTGGTCGTGGTGAAGATCGAAGGATCCTCGAACACGAGGTTCGTCGTGGGCGTTGTCGTTGACGTGGCGGGTGCGGTGATGTAGATCGTCGTCTGCGGCGACTCGGGGAACGACGGGTACACGGTCTGCAATACATCGCCTTCCCGGGGCGGCTGCGAGAAGTCGATCGCCGGGTTCATCTCCTGCATGTGACGGACGTCGCCGAAGCCGAGCGTTCTGGCAATCTCGTGCCACACGACGTACGTGAACATCATGCGACACTCATCGGACGTACATCCGAACTGTTCCGACGTTGGCATCACATCCGCCGCCGCCTGATCGGCGGGTTCGATTGCCAACGCCGCGCCCGACGGGTCGAAGCGCGAGTTCCACAAGGCATCCCAAACCGTCGAGGACCGGACGGTCATCTCCGACAATCCATACACACTCGTCGTGGTGTCGAGGAGCATGTATGTCGTCGACGGAATTTCCTCGGCAACAGCCAGCTCGGCAGATTCGGGTTGGCTGCTCGGTGTCAAATCGGTGGCATCGCGGCGGATGATCAATGCCGCTGTCGCAACCCCGGTGCACGCCACCGCACCGGCTGTCACGGCCATGCGTCGGCGATTGTGCCGTCGGGCCCGGCGATGCACGTCGCTGATCGACGGGCGGGCATCGACGGGACGCTTCACGCTGGCCATCGCCTCGCGCAGCAGTGGATCGAGATCACTCATTGGTTACCTCCTCACGCAACCGGACGATTGCCCGGTGCAACGTTGACTTCACGGTGCCGATCGGAACGTTCAGGGTTTCGGCGATCTCGGCGTCGGTGAGTTGCAGCTCGTAGCGCAGCACCACCGCCGCACGTTGCCGAGCCGGCAGGCGGCGTACGGCGTCGATCACGTGGTTGTAGACCAGCGCGCCATCGTCCGACGGCTGGTCGGGATAGCGACGCGCCAGCCGTCGGCGACGGAGCACCTTGCGACTTCCGTTCAGCACCGAGACGCGCACATACGCCAGCGGGGTCGACACCACTCGGTACTTCAGGTACAGAGCGGCGAACGCGTCTTGCACTACTTCTTCGGCCTGCTCCTGGCTGTCGACCAGCACCATCGCCAACCGCACCAGCCCGGCGAACTCGCGGTGGTACAACACGTCGAACGGCTCGCGAACGAACACCTCGACAGGCACCATCGGCACGGGCACATTGGTCACGCTCACCTCACTCATCCACCAACTGAGAGCCCTGACGGGACAAATCGGTTCCCGCGCTTGTCAAATACACCAGTGTTTGGCGACTCAGGCCCCATATGCGGTCCGCAGACGCCAAACGCCGCATCGTGGGGCGTCAGCCGGCTCGGCGAGCACCTTTGCCGCGGGCGAGCGACTTCTTGTGCTCGATGAAGTCGACCAGCACGTAGTCGCCCAGCGTCTCGGGTGTGGTGAAGAAGGCGCGACCGCGATTGATCGACGTCAGTTTCTCGATGAACGACTTGAGATAGCTGTTGGCGTCGAGCATGAACGTGTTGATGCGGATGTTGTCCTTGGTGCAGCGCACCACTTCGCGCAATGTGGCCTCGATCGTCTCGGGCACCGGCGGATAGTTGAAGAACACGTCACCGCACTGGGTGATGTGCGCGGTCGGTTCGCCGTCGGTGATCATGATGATCTGCTTGGTGCCGGTCTGCTTGTTGAGCAGATGTCGAGCCAGCAGGAAGCCGTGCTGCATGTTGGTGCCGTACACGAAGTCCCACGACACCTCGGGAAGCTGTGCCGCCGTGAGGATGCGTGCGGTCTCGCTGAACCCGACGATCCCCATGTAGTCGCGTGGGAACTGCGACGTGATCAATGAATGCAGGGCCATGGCCACCTTCTTGGCCGGCAGGAAGTTGTCGCGCATCGGCATCGACAACGACAGGTCGAGCATGAGCACTGTCGAGGATTTGGTGAGGTGCTCGGTCTTTTCGATCTCGAAGTCGTCGGGCGACAACTGCACCGGCGTGCCTGTGCCGTTACGGCGCAGCGCGTTGCGGATGGTCTTGTGCAAGTCGAGGTTGAACGGATCGCCGTACTCATATTGCTTGGTCTCGTAGGTGCGCTCGTGGCCCTGGCCGAGGCGATCGATCTGATGCTGGCCGACCTTGTCCTTGGCCAGCTTGTCGAACAGATCGCGTAGCGCGTTCGAGCCGATCTTGCGCAGCCCTTTGGGCGTCAGCTCGAGCCGCCCTTCCTTCTGCTCGATGAGGCCTGCTTCTTGCAGCATCTTTGTCAGCTCGGCCAGCCGTTGTAGCGAACGAGCGGCGTCGTCACCCATCAGGTCGCGCACCTTGTCCATGTCGGCCTCTGCGAGCGCGCCGGGGCTGGTGGCATTGCGCAACAGGTTCTCGAGCTGGTCGAGGTCCCCGAGCTCCTGCATGGTCTGCATCGCCTGCCCCATGCCCATCGGGTCGCTGCCCTCGAACTGGTATCCCTGCCCCCACCCCATCTGCGGGTACATCGCCTGCAGGTTCTGGCCGAGCTGGCTCATCTGCCATCGCAGGTCCATGTCTTCCATCAACTGATCGTTGAGCTGCTGCAGCTGTGCTCGCTGCTCGGGCGACATCGAGTTCATCATTGCCTGCATCGCGGCCATCCGCCTGGCCATCTGCTCGAGCAACTCATCGAGCGATTGCGGGTTCTCGGGGAAGAACTCGCCGTACTCCTCCATGAACTTCTCGAACTCGGGATCTTCTCCGCGCTCACGCTTCTCGAGCATCTCGTTGAGCCCGGCGATCATGTCTTTCATCCGCTGCATGTCTTCTGCAGACATGTTCTGCATGGCCCCCGACATCTGCTCGACCATCTGCTGGGTCAACTGTTGGCGGATCTTGTCGAGCAGTTGCTCGAAGCGTTGCGCTGCCTCAGCGGATTCGAAGTCGTAGGCCTGCAGCTCGCGAACTTTCCCGGCGAGATCGTCGGGCAGCATGTCGAGACGGAAATTGCGATCTGCGGCAGCGTCGCGGGCAGTCTGCGCCCGGCGCTCGTCGCCACTGCGCTCGGCAGCCTGGGTGGCGTTGTCGACGGCGTGTCGTTCCTCGTCGACGATGTCGTTCAACTCGTCGGCGATCTCGCTGTAGACGCCACCGAGGTCGTACTGGTCGAGCCGCTCTTGGCGCTGCTGGCGCAGCTTGTCCATCAACTCGCGCAGGCCCTGTAGACGCTCGCCATTGCGGTCGCGCATGCCTTCTTGCATCATCCGCCGCAGGGCGGAGTTGACGTCGCCGTGGTACAGCAGATCGTCGGTCAGTTCGTCGAACAGACCTTCCGCGTCGAGATCGAAACCGCGCTGCGTGCCGTCCCAACGCGAATAGGTGAAACGGGCTGCCATAGGAGAACCCTACAGAAAGATCGCCCCGGCTACCCTGGGGTGCTGCATGCGTGTTCCCCGCACCTTTTTATTCGTCGATCTCTCTGGCTTCACGAACTACACGGCGGCTTTTGGCGACGACGCCGCTGGCCGAATCCTCAGTGCATTCCGCTCGCTCGTCCGCGAGATCGCCAGCGAGCGTGGGGTGCGCATCGCCAAGTGGCTGGGCGACGGTTGCATGGTCGTATCGATCGAGCAGAGCAACGCCGTGGCATTCGCCCTCGATCTGGAACATCGATCAGCCGAGGTCTGCGCGCCACTGTCGCTGCGAGTCGGTCTGGCCACCGGCCATGCCCTGCTGTTCGAGGGCGACGACTACATCGGCTCGGCGGTCAACATGGCTGCCCGCCTGTGCGATGTTGCCGGACCGTTCGAGGTGCTGATGCCGACGATGCAGATCGAGCGGTTGCCACGTGGCGTCACCGCCCACGCCCATGATCCCGTGGAGTTGCGGGGTTTCCCCGGCCCGATCGAGGTGGTCGAACTGGGTGGCCTGCCGGAGTTGATCGCCAGCACCGACACTGGCGAGCTGTGGACCCGCATCCCGTTCGCGTGATTCGCGGAGCGATCGTCCCCCAATCCCGCCTCGACCGCGGCCGATTCCACGAAGACCTCGTCCTGCTCGGCGGTCTCGGCGCGTCGACGGTGCGCATCACCCTCGACTGGTCGTGGTTGCAGCCGAAGGCAGGGGCGTTCGACGGCGACGCGGTGGAGTGGTACGCAGGCGTGCTGCAGCACGCCAGCACCCTGGGCATCGGGCTGCAATTCACATTGCTCGAACGCAGCGTCCCACAGTGGTTCGACAACGACGGCGGATTCGCCGACCCACGATTCGCCGGTCATTGGTGGCCGCGGTGGGTCGAGGGCGTGTCGGAGCGCTTCGGCGACATGGTGGCGGGCTGGGTTCCGTTCGACAACCCGCTGGCATTTGCCAACCGGGTGATCCCCGACGATCCTCGCCGCCATGGTGAGGTGCTCGACACACTCGTCGTCGCCTGGCGCGACGCATGGCGCGTATTGCGCGGCGGCCCGCCCGTGGTCACAGCCATCGGCGTGAAGACGATCAGACCGGCTGATCAGACCATCGAGGCTGTCGAGGCCGCCCGTCGTCAGGATCACCTTCGGTGGCAGGTGTGGTTGCAGGGTCTGCACGATGGGACGATCAGCATCCCCGGCCGCGCCGATCGTGAGCTGGCCGACCTTGCCGGGTCGTGCGATGTTTTGGGCATCATCGTCGCCGATGTCGACGAGTCGCTGGGCGCCGTATTGCGAACCGCGGAGATGGGGCCCGACCGGCCCCTCGCGATCACGCTGATCACGCCACCGGGCAAGGATGCCGATCGGGTGATAGCTGTCGAACGTTTCGAGACAGCGTGCGGCGAGGCGGCCGAAGGGGCACCCTTGCAGGCGATGGGGCTGAGCCCGACGTTCGACATCGACGGTCACGACGACGGCATCATCACCCGCGACCGCGACGCGAAGGATTCGGCGGCCATATTCTTCGGCGCCAATGTGCAGTAACTTCCGACGTCATGGAGTTCTTCACCGACGTCACCGACCGCATCGCCTACGAGGGCCCCGATAGTGACAACCCATTGGCGTTCCGCTGGTACGACGCCGAGCGTGTCGTCGCCGGGCGACGCATGGAGGATCACCTCCGCTTTGCGGTCTGCTACTGGCATTCGTTCGCATGGGATGGCTTCGACATCTTCGGCGCCGGCACACTCGATCGGCCGTGGCATCCAACGTTCACACCTGGCGCCGACCCGATGGACGCGGCCAAGCAGAAGATGGAGGCCGCCTTCGAGTTCTTCGCCAAGCTCGGCGTGCCGTTCTATTGCTTCCACGACCGCGACATCGCCCCCGAGGGAGCCAGCTTCAAGGAGTCCGCAGCGCACCTCGACGAGATGGTCGACGCTGCGGTACAGCACCAACTGCGCACTGGCGTGGAGTTGTTGTGGGGTACCGCCAACCTGTTCTCCCACCCGCGCTACCAGGCTGGTGCGGCGACCAACCCCGACCCTGAGGTGTTCGCGTTCGCCGCAGGCCAGGTAGCGCATTGTCTCGAGGCCACGCATCGTCTCGGCGGCCACAACTACGTGCTGTGGGGCGGCCGCGAGGGCTACGAGACGTTGCTGAACACCGACATGAAGCGTGAGCTCGATCAGCTGGCGCGCTTCTTGACGATGGTCGTCGAGCACAAGCAGCGCATCGGCTTCACCGGCGCGATCCTGCTGGAGCCGAAGCCGTTCGAGCCGACCAAGCACCAGTACGACTACGACGTCGCCGCGGTGCACGCCTTCCTCCAGAAGTACGACCTCGCCGACGAGATCAAGGTCAACATCGAGGTCAATCACGCCACGCTGGCCGGCCACGATTTCGCCCACGAGATCGCCACAGCCGTCAACGCCGGCATCTTCGGTTCGATCGACGCCAACGCCGGCGACGATCGGTTGGGATGGGACGTCGACCGCTTCCCGGTGTCGGTCGAGCAGATGACGTTGGGGATGTTGGAGATCCTGCGCAGCGGCGGGTTCACGACGGGCGGGTTGAACTTCGACTCAAAGTTGCGGCGCCAGTCGAGCGATCGCACCGACCTGTTCTACGCCCACATCGGCGGCATGGACACCATGGCCCGTGCCCTGTTGGCCGCGGCATCGATCGTCGAAACCGGCGACCTCGACGCCGTGCGCGATGCGCGTTACGCCGGATGGTCTGGCGAGCTGGGCACGTCGATCATGACCGGTTCGAGCCTGTCCGATCTGCACGACCGGGCGATGTCGACCGATGAGCCGACCCGAGCATCGGGCCACCAGGAGCAGTTGGAGAACCTGGTGGCCCGGCACATCGAGCGCGCCTGCTAGCCACCCGGCGCTCTCCATCTCCCGCCAAGGCTTCTGTGTAAGCACACAGAACGACTGTCGTTCGTTGAGCTGACACAGAGCGGGACGGGCACCCGGCTGCCACGAGTCCGTCGGGGGCTGCGGCCGCCGCAGACACCGAGGCCACCATCTACAACCCGTGGCCGCCAGGATCAGGCGCGATCGAGCGCAAGCCATTCATGGAGTTCGCCAACGAGTACGAACTCGGCGCAGGCGCACTCGCCCAGATCGTCACCCGGTAGGCGTAGCGAGCTAACTGCGGCCGCGATACGTCGCGCTGGTCCCTGACGAGTCCTTGTTGAGGCGCTTCGACAGGTGCAGGCCTTCGAGCACGAACTCGACCGCGGCAGCGACGGCGGCCGGCGACTCGTCACCGCCGGTCAACGCCAACACCGGGGCGCGCATTGCCGGCACCATCTCGACCAGGCGGGCTTCCTCGACCGAGGCGATGTCTTCGCCGGCATGGGCGATGATGCCCTCTTCGAACGCGGCGATGACGTCGCGGACCTGATCCGGTGAGATGCGCTCCTTGTAGACAGTCAGCACCGCCGCCTTCACGAGGTTGTCGAGGATCAGGCCATCGCGACCTTCCTCCAGCGACTCGATCTCGATCTTGCCGCTACTCGACGCGGCGAGTGCTTCGAGATCGCAAATGCGCGGTACGACAACGTGCTCGCCGGCACGCAGGCCGCGCCGCAGCGCGTTGGCGCCGAGCACCTCGACGTTGCTGACCGACAGCCGCACGCTGACGCCACTGCGCTGATTGACCTGAGTGCTGGCACGAGCCAACTGACTGAACGTGGCCACCACTTGCTCCATGTAGTCCGGCAGATGGACGGTGACTTTCCCCACCGAACCCGACCGCGCCTCCTGGCGCATGATCGCCACCTCGGTCTCGACGTCGAGCGGATAGTGAGTGCGGATCTGGCTGCCGAAGCGATCCTTCAACGGGGTGATGATGCGGCCGCGATTGGTGTAGTCCTCCGGGTTGGCGCTGGCCACCAGCAACACGTCGAGCGGCAGACGGATCTTGTAGCCACGCACCTGCACGTCGCGCTCTTCGAGCACGTTGAGCAGTCCGACCTGAATGCGTTCGGCAAGGTCGGGGATCTCGTTGATCGCGAAGATGCCGCGGTTGGTTCGCGGCACCAACCCGTAATGAAGTGTCAGCTCGTCGCTGAGGTACCGGCCCTCGGCCACCTTGATGGGATCGACCTCGCCGATCAGGTCGGCGATCGACGTATCGGGCGTGGCCAACTTCTCGCCGTAGCGGTCGTCGCGGTGCACCCATTCGATCGGTGTCGCATCGCCCATCTCGGCGATCAGGTCGCGGGCATGCTTGCTGACCGGGGCGTATGGATCGTCGTTGATCTCGCTGCCGGCGACGATCGGCATCCATTCGTCGAGCAGGCCGGTGAGCGAACGGATGATGCGTGTCTTGGCCTGGCCGCGCTCGCCCAGAAAGATCACGTCGTGACCGGCAAGTAGCGCATTCTCCAGCTGCGGCATGACGGTGTGCTCGTAACCGACAATGCCCTCGAACAGAGCCTCACCAGCAGCGATGCGGGCAACTGCGTTGCGGCGAATCTCCTCTTTCACGGGTGACGATTGCCATCCCGACGCCTTCAGATCGCCGAGGGTGTGAGCTCGTGATGCCATAGGTCGACCATACCGCTTTTCGGCGGCACCTGTCCGGGGCGAGCCGCGCCTATCCTCGCCCTCGTGGATCTGTCGGGACAGTGGCGCGCCAATGTCGCCGATGACGAGCGTCGGCGCAGCGCCGTCGGCCTCGACTACTTCGACGACGACTGGCCCGAGGTCGAGGTGCCCAGCCACTGGCGAAACCTGGCACCGTTCGCCGGCAACGACGACGCGTTGATCTACCGCAAGCGGTTCGCCCTGGCCGCGGCGCCGGAGGGCAAGCGCCATTTCGTGACGCTCGAAGGAGTCTTCTACCAGGCCGATGTGTGGCTCGACGGCGCCTATCTAGGCGATCCCGAGGGGTACTTCTTCCCCCACAGCTTCGACATCACCAGCCTGTCGCGCCTCGCCACCGAACACGTGCTCGCCGTCGAAGTGGCCTGCCCGCCGCAACGCAATCGCAAAGCCAAACGCACGATCACCGGTGTGTTCCAGAACTGGGACGCGATGGATCCGGCCTGGAATCCGGGTGGTCTGTGGCGGCCGGTACGCATCGAGACGACCGGCCCGGTTCGCATCGACCGTTGGCGCGTGCTGTGCCGCGATGTCAACGACACGAGCGCCCACCTTCGCCTGCACGCACGGCTCGACAGTGACACGGCGCGGACGGTGCGTGTCTCCACCCGAGTCGACGGCGAGTTACTGGATCAGCACGAGCAGTCGCTGGCGGGAGGCCTCAACGAGGTCGACTGGAACCTCGATATCAACGATCCCCGTTTGTGGTGGCCATGGACGCTGGGCGACCAGGAGTTGACCGATGTCGAGGTCGAGATCTCGGTCGACGAAGTGGTCAGCGACTCGCGTACCGTTCGCACCGGTCTGCGCGAAGTCGTGCTACAGGACTGGGTCTTCCTCGTCAATGGCGAGCCGATGTTCGTGAAGGGCGCCAACCTCGCCCCCGCTCGCATGGCGCTCGGCGACGCAACCCCTGCCGAGCTGCGGCGCGACGTGGAGTTGGCCCGCGAGGCCGGCCTCGATCTGCTGCGGGTTCATGGTCACATCTCACGGCCCGAGTTGTACGACGCTGCCGACGAACTGGGCATGTTGCTGTGGCAGGATTTTCCGCTGCAGTGGGGATATGCGCGCTCGATTCGCAAGGAAGCCGTGCGCCAGGCCCGTGAAGCGGTCGACCAGCTCGGCCATCATCCGTCGATCGCGGTGTGGTGCGCGCACAACGAACCGGTGGCACCCAACCTCGATCGCACCGCGCCGATCGGCAAGGCAGCGTTCCAGTACATCGCCGGTCAGCAACTGCCGTCGTGGAACAAGACCGTGCTCGATCGCTGGGTGAAGCGAGCGTTCGAGCAGGCCGACGAGACGCGCACGACGATCGCCCACAGCGGCGTACTGCCTCACCTCCCCATGCTCGACGGCACCGACAGTCATCTGTACTTCGGCTGGTATCACGGCAACGAGCGCGACCTGGCGGGGTTCGCCGCATCGATGCCGCGCATGGTGCGCTTCGTCAGCGAGTTCGGCGCCCAAGCGGTGCCGGCTGCCGCCGAGTTCATGGAACCGCACCGTTGGCCCGACCTCGATTGGGAAGGTTTGCGGGAGCACCACGGGCTGCAGTTACATGCCTTCGAGAAGTTCGTGCCGCCGACCAACTATCCAACATTCAACGGGTGGCGCGAGGCGACACAGCGCTACCAGGCGACCGTGCTTCGCCACCACATCGAGACCTTGCGGAGGCTGAAGTACCGGCCCACCGGTGGATTCTGCTTCTTCATGTTCAACGATGCGGGCCCGATGGTGTCGTGGAGCGTGCTCGATCACGAGCGCCATCCGAAGCTGGCCTACCAGGCTGTTATCGATGCCTGCCGACCGGTGATCGTCGTTGCCGACCGACTCCCCGAAACCCTGTCGGTCGGTGCCGCGTTGGCACTCGACGTGCACGTGGTCAGCGATGTACGCCGCTTGCTGGAAGACACGGTGTGCACGGCGAAGCTCAGCTGGCCTGGCGGGTCACACGCCTGGCGTTGGGGTGGCGACGTGCCACCCGATTCGTGCGTGCGCGTCGGCACGATCCAGTTCGTCGTCGCCGATCAACCGGGCGAGCTGTGGCTCGACCTGGTCGTCGAACATGGTGACGAGGTCGCCACCAATCGCTACGTCAGCACCATCGTCCGCTGACCGCACGACGTCTGACGACTCCGGCCCCACATAGGGGCGCCAGTCATCAAACGCGGCCCTGGGTTGGGCGCGCAGGCTAGGTGCGGCTGAGCTCTTTGCGGTTGGCGAACTTGGCCTTCAGGTAGTCCTTGTGCATGAGGGCGATGAAGTCGATCGAGATGCTCTTCGGGCACGCGGCCTCGCACTCGCCGTGGTTGGTACACGAACCGAAGTACTCGTCCATGGTCTCGACCATGGCCTCGACCCGGCTGTACCGCTCGGCCTGACCTTGCGGCAACAGGTTGAGATGGCTGACCTTGGCGGCGGTGAACAGATTGGCGGCACCGTTGGGGCAGGCGGCGACGCACGCACCGCAACCGATGCACTCGGCAGCATCCATCGATGCGTCGGCAACGACCTTGGGAATCGGGATCAGGTTTGCGTCGGGCGCGCCGCCGGTCTGGGCGGTGATGAAACCACCGCTTTCGATGATGCGATCGAACGTGCCACGATCGACCATGAGGTCTTTGATGATCGGGAACGATGTGGCGCGCCATGGCTCGACCACGATCTCCTGACCCGATGCGAACTTGCGCATGTGCAACTGGCATGTGGCCGTGCCGCGCTGCGGCCCGTGGGCCTGACCGTCGATCATCAGCGAGCACGTCCCGCAGATGCCCTCACGGCAGTCGTGATCGAAGGCGATAGCTTCGCGATTTTCCGAGATCAGTCGCTCGTTGAGCACGTCGAGCAGTTCCAGGAACGACGCCTCGTCGCTGATCGAGTCGACGCGGTAGCTCTCGAAATGTCCTTCGACATCGGGGCTCGGTTGCCGCCAGATCTTCAACGTGAGGTTGGTGAGGTGAGTACTCAAGATCCAGCTCCTACACGACCGATTGTCCGAGCGAAGCGAGTCCGAGCTGGCGAGGCATCGACACAGTTCACTTGTAGCTCCGGGTTGCCAGGTGCACAGCTTCGAACTCCAACTCTTCGACGTTACGGATGGCCTTCAGCGGGTCGCCGGTCCATTCCCAAGCAGCGACGTGCGCGAAGTTCTCGTCGTCGCGCTTGGCTTCGCCCTCTGCGTCTTGATACTCGGAGCGGAAGTGACCGCCGCAACTCTCCCTGCGCTCCAGCGCGTCGCGACACATCAGCATGCCGAGCTGGAAGAAGTCGTCGACCCTGCCGGCCTTCTCGAGCGTCTGATTCGTCGAGGTGCCGTCGCCGGTGACCCGCAGGTCTTTCTGGAACTCGCCGTACAGCGCAGGCAGTTCGGACAGCGCCTTCTCGAGGCCTTCCTCGGTTCGCTCCATGCCGCAGTAGTCCCAGATGATCTTGCCGAGCTCACGATGGAACCAATCGGGCGAGCGCGTGCCCTTGATGTCGAGGTATCCCTGGAACCGTTGCACGGCAGCAGCCTCGGCCGCTTTGAACTCGGGGTGGTCGGTGTCGGGCATCGCCGTGCCCAGCAGCGGAGCCAGGTAGTTGCCGATGGTGTACGGCAGCACGAAGTATCCATCGGCCAAACCCTGCATCAGCGCCGATGCACCCAGCCGGTTGGCGCCGTGGTCGCTGAAGTTGGCCTCGCCCGCGCAATACAGGCCGGGCACGGTGGTCATCAACTCGTAGTCGACCCACAAACCACCCATGGTGTAGTGACTGGCCGGATAGATGCGCATGGGCATCTTGGTGGGGTTTTCGCCGGTGATGCGCTCGTACATCTCGAACAGGTTCGAGTAGCGCTCGTACACGGTGTCGTAACCGATGCGCTGGATTGCATCGGCAAAGTCGAGGTAGACGCCGTTCTTCAGCGGGCCGACGCCACGACCGGTGTCGACCGCGCGTTTGGCGGCACGCGACGAGATATCGCGAGGGGCGAGGTTGCCGTAGCTCGGATACATCCGCTCGAGGTAGTAGTCGCGATCAGCCTCGGGAATCTCGTCGACGGGGCGTCGCTCGTCGACATTCTTCGGCACCCACACCCGGCCGTCGTTGCGCAACGACTCGCTCATCAACGTGAGCTTGGACTGCGTGTCGTCAGCCTGCGGAATGCATGTGGGGTGGATCTGCGTGTAGCAGGGGTTGGCGAAATACGCGCCGCGTTGATGCGCACGCCATGCAGCCGTGACGTTGCAGTTCATCGCATTCGTCGACAGGAAGAACACGTTGCCGTAGCCGCCGGTGGCCAACACCACGGCGTGCGCCGCGTGCGATTGCACCTCGCCGGTCATCAGGTCGCGGGTGACGATGCCGGCGCACCGACCGTCGATCACGACGGTGTCGACCAGTTCGACGCGATTGAACAGGCGCACGCCCCCGAGCCCGATCTGGCGGGCCAACTGCTGGTAGGCGCCCAGCAACAACTGCTGCCCCGTCTGGCCACGTGCATAGAACGTGCGACTGACCTGCGCCCCGCCGAACGAGCGGTTGTCGAGCAGGCCGCCGTACTCGCGGGCAAACGGAACACCCTGGGCGACCATCTGGTCGATGATGTCGACACTGACCTGGGCGAGGCGATGCACGTTGCCCTCGCGGGCCCGGAAGTCGCCGCCCTTGACGGTGTCGTAGAAGAGGCGGTGCACCGAGTCGCCGTCACCGCGATAGTTCTTGGCGGCATTGATGCCGCCCTGCGCAGCGATCGAGTGGGCACGCCGCGGCGAATCGTGGAACGTGAACGCGTCGACCTGGTAGCCGAGTTCTGCCATCGTCGCCGCGGCCGACGCGCCCGCCAGGCCGGTGCCGATGACGATCACCTTGAACTTGCGCTTGTTGTTGGGATTGACCAACTTCATGTCGCTCTTGTAGGTGTCCCACTTGTCCTCGATGGAACCGGCGGGGATCTTGGCGTCGAGTGCTACTGACATCTCAGCTCTCCACGATTCCGGCCAGCACGGCGATCGGGAACGACACGTTGCCGACCACGATCAGTGTGGCAAAACCGATCGCGAAGCCACGTCGCCACTTGTTGAACCTCGGATTGTTCCAGCCCATCGACTGGAACAGGCTCCATGCACCGTGGAACAGGTGCACACCAAGGGCGATGTTGGCAACGACGTACAACGCCGCGACCGGGATCCGAGACAGCGAAGCATCGACGTTGCGGTACACGTCGCCGCGGACGTAGCCGGGATTCGCCCATCCCCAGGTGAGGTCGGCGAGATGCCAGACCACGAACAGCGCCACGATGATTCCGGTCCAGCGCATGGTGCGACTGGCGAAGTTGGCGACCTCGTAGTCTCGCGGGCTCTGGTACTTCACAGACCGTGCGTGCCGGTTGAGTATCGTCAGGCTGTAGGCGGCATGAATGTGCAGGATCACCGCACCGAGGAGGCCGAGTCGCATTCCCCACAGCACGACCGTCCGCGGTGCGAGCGGCACCAGGAGCTCGCGGAGGAACTCGCCGTAGTGGTTGATGTCCTCGGGCCCGAGATACATCTTCAGGTTGCCGATCATGTGGGCCAGTACGAACCCCATCATGGCGATGCCGCTGAGTGCCATGGCGTACTTCTTGCCGACCGCGGTGCTGTAGAGATCGAGAAGGAACAGCTTCCGCCGCTTTTTCCCGGTGGTTGCAGTGCCGGTGACGGGCCCGCGCGAGGAGACTGCCTGTGCCATCACCCGTCGACGGTACTCGTACAACGTGGAACCGACGAAGTTTCCGTCAAACCCTCATCGTTTCGCCCGATGCCCTCCAAAGTCCCTACACTCTCCACGTTTGCCAACCAAGCGTTCCCCACCTGTTGGGCGCGCCCGAGATTCCCGGAGAACGACCGGTGTCATCACTGATTGCTGCCGAAGGCGGCTACCAAGACTTCATCCTCAAGGGCGGCGAGTGGGCAGTGCTCTTGCTGTCGGTCGCAGCAGCTCTCGTGGCCATTGTCGTCGGCCTCCTGCTGGCGAAGAACGTCATGGCCCATGACGAAGGCACACCGAAGATGAAAGAGATCGCCAAGGCGATCCAAGAGGGTGCATCCGCCTACTTACGGCGCCAGTTCAAGACCATCGGCATGATCCTCATACCGCTGGCGATCATCGTGTTCCTGACGTCCACGTCGATCAACAAGCCCGACGGCAGTGAGGCCCTCAGCTTCGGGCTGGCCGGAACGTGGCGTACCCTTGCGTTCATCCTTGGCTGCGTAGCGTCCGGCGCCACCGGGCTCATCGGCATGACGTTGGCCACTCGTGGCAACGTTCGTACCGCTGCCGCAGCCAAGACCGGCTCGATGCCCAAGGCATTGACCGTCGCTTTCCGCACCGGCGGCGTTGCCGGAATGTTCACCGTCGGGCTCGGCCTGCTCGGTGCGACCGTGATCATCATCCTCTTCCAGAACACCTCGTCGGTCATCCTCGTCGGCTTCGGCTTCGGCGGGTCGCTGCTGGCGCTGTTCTTGCGTGTCGGCGGCGGCATCTTCACCAAGGCAGCCGACGTCGGCGCCGACCTGGTTGGCAAGGTCGAAGCCGGCATTCCTGAAGACGACCCGCGCAACCCGGCAACCATTGCCGACAACGTGGGCGACAACGTCGGCGACTGCGCCGGTATGGCCGCCGACCTGTTCGAGAGCTACGAGGTCACGCTTGTCGCCTCGATCATTCTCGGCGTCGCCGCCTTCAACTCGATCGGTGCCAACCCGGCGCTCGGCCTCATCTTCCCGCTCGCGGCTCGTGCGATCGGCGTCGTTGCCTCGATCATCGGCATCTTCTTCGTCAAGGCGAAAGAGGGCGAGACGAACGCTCTCAAGCCGATCAACAAGGGCTTCCTCGTTGCAGGTTCACTGACGCTCGTCGGTACGTTGATCGTTTCGCTGATGTATGTCGGCAACGACTTCGACAACGCCGGCTGGAAGTGCTTCGGCGCCGTCGCCATCGGTTTGGTGCTGGCCCAGCTGATCAGTCGACTGACCGAGTACTTCACCGCGACGCACCACTCACCCGTCAAGGACATCGCCGAGGCTGCCGAGACCGGACCGGCCACCGCGATCCTGGCGGGTACCGCCAGCGGCATGGAGAGCGCGGTCTACGCGGTCATCGCCATTGCCATTGCAATCGCCTCGGCCTTGGCTCTGGGTGGCGGAAACCTGCAGTTCTCGTTCTACCTCGTCGCCTTGTGCGGCATGGGCATGCTGGCCACGACGGGCATCATCGTCTCCGAGGACACGTTCGGCCCGGTCAGCGACAACGCCGCCGGTATTGCCGAGATGAGCGGCGAGTTCCACGGCGAACCTGAGCGGATCATGGTCAGCCTCGATGCAGTCGGCAACACCACCAAGGCAGTCACCAAGGGATTCGCGATCGGCTCCGCTGTGATCGCCGCCGTCGCCCTGTTTGCCAGCTTCATCGAAACTGCGGCTGGCGAACTCAATCTCGAGATCACCGACCGCCTGCGGGGCGCGTTCGACCTGCCCGAACTGCAGATCAACGTCGCCGATCCGAAGATCTTCATCGGCCTGCTGATCGGCGGCGCCGTGCCGTTCCTGTTCAGCGCGCTGGCCATCCGCGCCGTTGGCCGCACCGCTGGCGTCGTCGTGCAAGAAGTCCGCAAGCAGTTCGCCGACGGCAAGATCATGAGAGGCGAGAAGCTGCCGGAATACGGCCCCGTCATCGACATCTGCACCGAGGCATCGCTGCGTGAACTGGCCACCCCGGCCCTGCTCGCTGTGCTCACCCCAGTTGTCATCGGCTTCGGTATCAACTTCTTGGCACTCGGCGCATTCCTGGCTGCGGTCATCCTCGTCGGCCAACTGATGGCCAACTACCTCTCGAACTCGGGTGGCGCGTGGGACAACGCCAAGAAGTACATCGAAGACGGCCACCACGGCGGCAAGGGCAGCGACCCGTACCGCGCCGCTGTGATCGCCGACACGGTTGGCGATCCGTTCAAAGACACCGCCGGCCCGGCGCTGAACCCGTTGATCAAGGTGATGAACCTGGTCTCGCTGTTGATCCTGCCGGCGATCATCAGCCTCAAGGACAACGACGGTGCTCGCTTCTCGATTGCCGCTGGTGCGCTGGCGGTCCTGATCGGTGCGGTGATCTTCTCCAACCGCAAGTCAGGGTCGATCATGAGCGCGACCGACAGCTGATCGTTCCACGCTCTACGTGCTCGCCCTATTCGACATCGAAGGTTGGCTCGATCGGGGCGGGCTGGCACTCGCCGCAGCAATCGTCTTCGCCGAGAGCGGGCTGCTGATCGGCTTCTTCCTGCCCGGCGACTCGCTGCTGTTCATCGCCGGGTTCCTGTCGTCGTCGGCCGGTGGCAACGTGCTGCCGCCGCTGCCAGTGACCGCCGGAGTGATCTTTGTCGCTGCTGTGGCAGGCGACCAGGTCGGCTATTTGTTCGGCCGCAAGGTCGGGCCGCCATTGTTCGACCGTCCGAAGAGCCGGCTGTTCAATCCGACCAACCTGGCCAAGGCTCACGCGTTCTTCGAACGTCGCGGGCCATTTGCGATTGTGTTGGCGAGGTTCGTCCCGATCGTTCGCACGTTCACGCCGATCGTGGCCGGCGTGGCCGAGATGCGGTATCGCACGTTCGTCACCTACAACCTGGTCGGCGGGTTTCTGTGGGGCATCGGCATCACCACCCTCGGCTATTTCCTCGGCGAGATCGAGTTCATCGAGAAGAACCTCGAGGTCGCCGCTGTGGTGATCGTCGCCATCTCGCTGCTCCCCGTAGCGAACGAGATCCGACGCCACCGCCGCGAGGCGCGTCAGTCGGCCGCGTCACACGACTGACCCCCCGGCTGGTCACGCCGATGTGCGGTTCAGCGAGCGCTGTTCCGGTCGTCATCCACCCTGGCCGCCAGCCACCAGCCCCGTGGGCGCGATCTCGGTAGTGAGGCTACGCTTTTCGCGCCCGTGGGCGCGAGATGTGAACTCCGATTTCCAGTTTCGCGCCCAACCTCGGGCTGTGAGCAGCGACGACCTTGCGGCCCCGTCACACGACTGACACACCGCTTCGGGAACTGAATGTGTCGATGGTCACGTCGAACACACATGACACACGTGAACACAGCGCACCGAGGGGTACGGATCGCCGCCGCCCTCGTAGCTGTCATCCTCGGCGCAACCGCATGCGGCAGTGACGACGACACATCGTCGAGCGCTGCCAACGTGCCTCAACCGGCTGCAACGGACGCCCCGTCCGTCAACGGTGACGCCGGGCAGGTGGCACCCGGTGATCTGGACACCACGGCGTCGGCGGAGACACCGGCCGAGAGCTCGACCGGGATTGATCTGCCTGCCATTGCGCCTCCCGAGAAGTTCCTGGCGATCGACGTCAGCTACGGCGTCGAGGTCGACGACATCAGCAAGGGGATCAACGACGTGGTCGCACTGTCCGATCGGCACGGCGGGCAGATCTACGAACGCTCCATCAACATCACCGACGACCGATCGTCGAGCGCCTCGTTCGTGATCAAGTTGCCACCCGATAATGTCGAGGGGGCCATTGCTGCGCTCGACGCGATCGGAGTGCGCCGCACGGCGTCGCAAGGTACTGAAGACGTGACCAATCAGATCGTCGACATCGATGCTCGGCTGGTAACCGCCAAGGCCAGCCTCGACCGCGTGCGCAAGCTGCTCGAGGCCGCGACCGATCTCGGCCAGGTGTTGAGCCTCGAGAGTCAACTGACCGAGCGCGAGACGTTGGTCGAGCAATACACGGCGATGAAGCGAGCGCTCAGCAACCGAGTGTCGCTGGCGACCCTGCGAGTGCAGTTGAGCCTCAGCCCGGAGCCGGTGACGACAGCGGTCGAGTCGAAGGACGACAAGCCGACCATCGGCAAGGCGTTCAAGAGCGGCTGGAAGGGATTCGTCAATGTGCTCGCGGCAATCATGATCTTCATCGGATACACCGCCCCGTTCCTGGTCATCGTGGCAATCGGTGCAGCGATTCTGATCCCGCTCAGCCGTCGTCGTCGCCAGTTGGCGCTGCGGGCGCAACAAAGTCGATCAGCTGCTCCACCGCCCCCACCAGCTCCGGTCGCAGATCCGCAAAGGTCCGAACGCGATTCCGTAGGTGCGGCCAGAAATCCGTGAGCGACACGCCGAGCGCGTCACACAGGCCCTGCTTCCACTCGACGGAGCGGGGCACGTCGGGCCACTCGGCGAGGTTCATCACGTGAGGTCGGATTCCAGCCCAGACATCGACGAACGGATGGCCGGTCACCAGCACGTGGTGGCCGGCCACCAGTCGCGTGATGCGGTCTTCTTTCGACCCGGCAACGAGATGATCGACCAAGATGCCGAGACGCCGATCAGCTGACGGTTGGAACGCGTCGACCATCTCGACCAGGCCGTCGATGCCGTGCATCGGCTCGACGACGATCGCCAACTCGGCCAGCTCATCGCCCCACACATGCTGCAGCAGCTCGGCGTCGTGCCGACCCTCGACCCAGATGCGACTGCGCCTTGCCACCAGCGCCCGCTGTCGCGGACCCACAACAACGGCACCGCTGTTTGTCACGCTCGGCACCTTCGGCGACTGCTGTTCGCGCACCAACGTGACTGGCCGGCCTTCGAGCAGGAACCCGCCCGGCTTGTATCGAAACTGCCGTATGCCGCCGCGCCGATCGCGCAACGCGACCGCTTCTGCCGTGATGGTGACGATGTCGCCGCAGAAGCCGGAAGCGCGATCCTCGACGATGTCGCCGAGGCGAGCCGCGACCGATGGGTACTTCGGCTGCCCGCGCTGCTGTTCGAACTCGTCGAGAATGTCGCGACTCATCCGCCGAGAGTACGTCCGAGCCAACCCTCCGCGGTGAGCACCTGATCGACATCGATGCCGTCGGTCCGGCGGTACGGACCACGCAGACCGGCGGTATCGACCGGCATGGCCCATGATTGGGGGAAGTAGGGTGCACCCCACACGTGCACTCGGTGGCCTGGCCCGATCAGTTCGAGCACACCCTCCGTCAATTCGATTCGCGCATCGATGTCGCCCACCTGCTCGTAACCATGGGTGATCGCCGTCGGGTCGCTGGTCGTCCCCCACTCGACGTCGAACGTCACCGGCACGGGCCATCCGTAGGCGCGTCGCCACACTTCCGACGGATCATCCAGCAACACTCCATGTGACTCGTTGCCCACACTCCATTGGCGAAACGGCACGTCGCACGCGTGATCGGCCCACATCTGCGCTGGCTTGATCTCCAGGCCCTGGCGTAGTCCGCTGCCATCGAGTTCCTCGACGTAGAGAAACGGCTCGCCACGGCGAACCAACCCGGCCCAGTAGTCGAAGCGACGACCGCGAAGCTCCAACCCGACGAACAGACCGGCGGTGATGTCGACATTCCAACCCCACCACCACCAGGCTTCGACAGCCACATCCGGATGGCGTGCCTCGTCGGCAGCAGCGAACAGCATCTCGATCCGGCAGACTAGGCGGCCGTGGTTCGCTATCTCAGTCTCGCCTGGATCGACGCGCTGTCGCGCGAGGTCGCCCACAGTGCCGAACTCGCTGCACTTGCAGGCGTCCACAAGATTGGCGTCACCCAGGTCGTGACCGACGGACCCGAGGGCGACGTCACGTACCATCTGCGCCTCGGCGATGGCAGCGCGTCGTTCGGCACCGGTCCTGCCGATTCCGAAGACGTGTGCATGGAGCAATCGTGGGCAACAGCCGCTGCGGTCGCCACCGGCGATCTCAACGCCCAGGAAGCGTTCATCAAAGGGTTGATCCGGCTGACCGGCAACCAGCAGAAGTTGATCGAGTCGCAGCCCGTGTTCGCCGCCCTCGACGCGGTGTTCACCTCGGTGCGCGAGCAGACCGAGTACCACTAGAGCCGCCGCCGTGCCCGAGCTTCCCGAGGTTCAAGCCCATGCCGAGCGGCTGACCGAGCAGTTCAGCGGACGTGAACTGCTGAAGTTCGCTCCGCTCACGTTCACGGCCCTCAAGACCGCTGTACCTCGCCCTGACGTCGCCTATGGCCTTCCGCTCTCGTCTGTCGGGCGGCGCGGCAAGTACCTGCTGCTGCAGTTCGAGCCGGTCACATTTGTCGTTCACCTGATGCAGGGCGGCAGGCTGTTGGTCGACGAGAAGCAGTCGCCCAAGGCGCGCAACGGCCAGGCCAGGTTCGTGTTCGCCGATGGTCCCGCATTGCTGCTCACCGAGGCCGGAACAGAGCGGCGTGCCGGAGTGTGGTGCATCGACAACCAGGCCATCGACGGCCCGCCATTGAGCCGCCTCGGCCCCGAGGCGCTCGACGTGACGGTCGAGACGTTGGCGGCATCATTCGCGGCGACGAACATGCGCATCCACGGCTACCTGCGCGATCAGCACCAGATCGCCGGGCTCGGTCGCATGTTGGCCAACGAGATCTGTCACCGCGCCAAGATCTCGCCGTTTGCGATGACAGGCAAGCTTGGTGCAACCGGAGCGGCGACGATCGTCACCGCGATCCACGAGGCCGTCGACGACGGGCTGGCGTACGAACGCACCCGCGCCGACATGAGCTCGTCAAAGGATCGTCCTGGGCGAGTGCACGGACGCGTCGGCGACGCCTGCCCGGTGTGCAGCGACACCATCCGCTCGGTCTCCTACAGCGGATACACCGTGGCGTACTGCCCGACTTGTCAAACCGGCGGCAAAGTCCTCGCCGACAACACCACGTCCCGCTTCCTGAAATAGCCCGTGACGGAGTGTTTCAAGCCCGCCCGGGCGGGCTTGAAACACTCGTTTAGAGCGAAGCGGGCGGGAAACACTCGTACCGATATATACGCTCGGAGGAATGCCTGTTCACCTGCGCGCCGAGCCATCCGACTATGCCCCCGCCGTCCTGGTGCCGGGTGACCCTCACCGAGCGGAGCACATCGCCGAGACGTTCTTCGACCCGGGTGCCCGGTGTGTCAACGAGGAGCGCGGCATGTTGGGCTTCACCGGCACGTTCAAGGGGCAGCCGATCAGCGTCCAGGCTGTCGGGATGGGCTGCGCCAGCGCGGCGATCTACTACAGCGAACTGATCCAACTCGGAGCAACGCGGATCATCAGGGTCGGTACTGCCGGTGGGCTTGCCGACGGATTGCGGATGGGCGACACCGTCGTGGCGATCAGCGCCACGGCCGATGATCCGATCGTCGGATACCTCACCAACGGCGAGCCGCACGCGCCAACGGCTTCGTGGTCGCTCGTCGAGCACAGTGTGGGCCTCATTCGCGCCACGGGCGCCACCGTGCACGTCGGTCCGATCGTGTCGAGCGCCCTGTTCTACGACCCGCGCCCGGGGATGATGCAGCGTTGGAAGGAACGTGGCCACCTCGCTGTCGAGATGGAAGCCGCCGTGCTCTACACGCTCGGGGCCATCCACAAGATCGAGACCCTGTGTCTGGTGACCATCAGTGACCTGATCGCCGCCGAGGAGGGAACCTCAGAGCGGATCACCGACGAAGCGCTCAAGCAAGGTGTCGACCAGATGATGGCCGTCGCCTGCGAAGTCGCCATCGCCGACCTCACCTAACTCTCGACCGCACCGAACCTCGACCTCACTCGCTCGAGCCGTGTCGGGCGCGAAACGGGAACTCCCCGTACTCACATCGAACCCACGGGCGCGAACGAGGAACCCGCCGTACCGGGATCGCGCCCGACGAGCTAGATCAGGCCCAGTTCCTTCACGGCGTCGTGCTCCTCGGCGAGTTCGGCGACAGATGCATCGATCTTGCCGCGCGAGTAGTCGTCGATATCGAGGCCCTGCACGATCGAGTACTCACCGTTCTTGCACACGCACGGGAACGAGGAGATCAGTCCTTCGGCGACGCCGTATGAACCGTCGGATGGAATGGCCATCGACACCCAGTCGCCCTCTGCCGTGCCCATCGTCCAGGTGCGGATGTGGTCGACGGCGGCGTTGGCAGCCGACGCCGCTGACGAGGCGCCGCGAGCCTCGATGATCGCCGCACCGCGCTTGGCCACCGTGGGGATGTACGTGCCATCGACCCACGCATGGTCGTTGACCAGCTCGTATGCGTTCTTGCCGGACACTTTGGCATGAAAGAGATCGGGGTACTGCGTGACCGAGTGGTTGCCCCAGATGGTCATGTTGGTGATGTCGTTGACCGTGGTGCGGGTCTTGGCGGCCAGTTGGCTGACGGCACGATTGTGGTCGAGCCGGGTCATCGCCGTGAACCGTCCCGGGTCGAGGTCGGGCGCGTTGCGCATGGCGATGAGCGCGTTCGTGTTGGCCGGGTTGCCGACCACCAGGATCTTGATGTCCTTCTTCGCGCTCTTGCTGAGAGCCACACCTTGCGGTTTGAAGATGCCACCGTTGGCACTGAGCAGATCGCTGCGCTCCATGCCCGCCTTGCGAGGCATCGCACCGACGAGCAGGGCAACATCGGCGTCGCCGAACGCGACGTGTGCATCGTCGGTGCAGACGACATCGCGCAGCAGTGGGAAGGCACAGTCATCGAGTTCCATCTTCACGCCGCCGAGCGCCCCGAGCGCGGGCGTGATCTCCAACAGTTGGAGGATCACCGGCGTATCGGGCCCGAGCATCGATCCCGAGGCGATGCGGAACAGCAAGCTGTAGCCGATCTGACCGGCAGCGCCGGTGACGGCAACGCGAACAGGTGTAGTCATGCGGCGAGCGTAGGTCGCCGGTCTCGCCGGTCAAAGCCCGTCAGGTCGGCACGCCGAGCGCTTCGAGAATGATGTCTCTGTAGAACTGCTTGGACGTGTCGTCGCTGAGATGGACACCGCCGTCGACACTGTTCGACAGGTGGTCGGCTACCTCCTCGGCGCGCACCTGCCAGTCGAGCACCACGACGTTGGGATGGGTCGCTGGAAGCGCGCGAATGATCTCGTTGTTGCCATCGATCCATGGCTTTGGTGCCTTCACGGTCATCACCACCACACGCGGCACGTCCGCGACCTCGGCCAGCACAGCCTCGTACTGCTCGGGGGTCACGGTTCCGTTGGTCCCGAGCTGAATGACGACACCGTGCGTGAGTCGATACTTGGTCTTGGCCAGTCGCAACTGCTCGAGCTCCCAGTCCGGGCCCTTTGACACCTCGGCGACGGTGGTGATGCCGCGAGCGTCGAGGACGGGCTTGGCGCCGAGCATCACCGATTCACCGACCGCGAAGTACGGCTTGTCGATCAATACCGTCGTTGGCGGTGCGGTCGACGGTGGAACGGTCGTCGGTGCCGGGGCAATTGCGAGTGTCGCTGCCGGATCGACCACAACTGGCTGCGTGACCGTCGTAGCAGGTTCGACGGTCGATGTCGTCGAATCGACAGCCCGACCGGCTTCGCTATCGCATTCGATCTGGCCAACGCATTGGTTGTCGGCCATGGCGATGCTGACCCCTGCGAACCCGACCAGCGCCGCGCTGACGATGCCGAATCCGGCCACACGCTGACGCCGCTTGTAGGCGGAAGCCGTGCGCGGCCGACGATCGCCGCGCAACCATTCACCGAGGCGCCCCTGTCTGATGGGGGTTTCGATGTAGCGATAGCTGGCTTCGGTGATCGGCAACGTCACGGCCATTGCCCACAGCCATTGCGAGAGCGACATTTCGACGCCTGCCTGCCCACGAATGATCTGGTAGATCGGCCAGTGGTAGAGGTACATGCCGTAGCTACGTGTGCCGACGTAGTTGAACACCGGGTTGCCCAGCAACCTGCCCATCAGCGCCCGTTGGTGGGTAACGGCAGCGATCACCATCAGCGTGAACAGACCGGTGAAGAAGAAACCGCCGCGGAACAACCACGGATCGAAGCGAATGCCGGTCTGGCGACCGTCGCCCGACAGGGTGATGTTCCACGCCAGGAAGCCCAGCCCGGCGAGGCCGGCCAGCGCGAGCAGATCGAGTTGGCGGGCCTTGTTGCGTGCCGCGCCGCGCATCAGCGCCATCGGGCGCCAGACCATGGCGAACGCTGCCCCCATCAGCAAGCCACCGGCGCGGCTGAACGAGCTGAGATACAGCGTCTCGTTGACACTGATGCAGCGACCGAACAGCATCCAGTACCCATTCATCGCCTCGGGCGCGCAGGTCGTTGCCACGTCGCCACCGGCGAAGAGCAGCCCGACCATGAACGACAGCCAGGCACTGATCCCGAACAGCCAGATCGCGACACGGGGCAGGCGTCCTCGACCGAGCCGCAAGATGCCGATCATCACCAGCGGCCAGATCAGATAGAACTGTTCCTCGACGGCGAGCGACCACAGATGGCGCAACGGCACGAATGCTTCACCGGCGGTGTAGCCCTGCCCGACGAAGATCTGATACCAGTTGCTGCTGTAGAAGACTCCGCCCAGAAAGTCGCCGCGCGTACGGCCCTGCGGTTCGCGTTCGAACAGGGCCATGTATACGGCCATCGCGCCCATCATCGCCAAGACCGCAGGCAGCAAACGCCGGAAGCGGCGCAGCCAGAACTGCCAGAGGTTGACCCGACCGGTGCGTTCGTGCTCGCCGATCAACAACAGCGTGATGAGGTAGCCGCTGATGACGAAGAAGACTTCAACGCCCAAGAACCCACCGCTCAACCAGGTGTGGTTCGCGTGGTAGAGCATGACGGCCACCACGGCGAAGGCACGCATGCCGTCGAGGCCCGGCAGGTACGGCACCCTGCTGAGTTGCCGTTTGGGCGCGCTGAATGATGTGGAGGCGCGCGGTGCCGTCCGTGTACTCATCGGGCCTCAAGTATCGCTGATGCAGCACTGCAGAACGTGCTCACCTGCCGAGTTGTGGTCCACCACCTCAGCTGGCGGGACTCGAATCCTGAGTGCCCAAGCCGAGGTTGAGGGAGATCGTCCGCGTCGTCGCACTGCGGTTCAGCGTGTAGAAGTGCAACCCGGGCGCGCCTGCCTCGAGCAGCGCATTGCACAGTTCGGTGGCAATCTCGGCGCCGATGCGGTTCGCCTCATTGGCATCGTCGCCGGCCTTACCGACCCGCTCGATCAGCCACG
>JANPBZ010000008.1:0-11241 GCA_031430695.1 Ilumatobacteraceae bacterium | reverse complement strand
TGATCGAACCCTCCCGCTCGATGGCGATGCTCGAATCGATCGTCAGCCGATCACCGTTCACGTCGCTCCACACGAGCGCGCACAACTCCGACCGGCGAGCGCCGGTGATCGCAGCTAAGCGGAACGCGAGCCCGGCCGCGGGATCGAGCGCCTCGCCAGCGGCGATCACGGCTCGCACGTCGTCTGCCGCCATCGCCGAGCGAGGCTGCGTCTTGCGGCGACCGAGCGTCGCCAAGGCGACAACGTTGGTCGCTACCCATCCCCACCGCGCCGCCTGCGACATCGAGGCACGCATCACGAGGTGCTGATTCCGAATCGACGACTCCCCGACGCCCTTGCCGCGCAGGCGTGCGTGCCAGCGGTCGACGTCGGCAACCGTCAACCGGCCGATCACGGTGCGGGAGATGGCATCTCGCTTCACCAGTGACACCCGACTGGTCTGGTCGCGAAGTGTCGAGACCGCCCACGTCGGCCCGCTCACCTCAAGCCATGCATCGAGTGCCTCGGCCACTGTGCGATTTCCCTCGGGAGCCGGCGGCTCGACGGTGAGCGATGCGGCAACCTTCTGTGCCGCTCGCTTCGTCCCGCGAACGGTACGCGACACCTGGATCGGTTTGCCGCGCTCGTTACGGCCGACGAAGACGCGGACCTCCCACACACCCGGTGAGCGCTCGCGGACCGTAGCCATGAACGGACTCTACAACCGATTTCGGGTTGTAGGGATGATAGTAGGGATGACGTCCGAACAGGGCAACACCAAACAACACCAGATGGACAGAAAAGGCTAGCTGAACAGCTTCTTCGCGATCACAATTCTCTGGATCTGATTGGTGCCTTCGTAGATCTGGGTGATCTTTGCGTCACGCATCATTCGCTCAACGGGGAACTCGCTGGTGTAGCCGTAGCCGCCGAGGAACTGCACACAATCGGTGGTCACTTGCATGGCAACGTCGCTGGCAAGGCACTTGGCCATCGCCCCGGCCATGCCTAACTCGTCGGTCGGGTCACCGTCGTCGGCCATCGCACACGCTCGATACACCAGGGCCCGCGCTGCCTCGATCCGCATTGCACAATCCGCAGCCATCCATTGCAGACCCTGGTTGTCGGCGAGCGGCCTGCCGAACGTGCGCCGCTCCTTCATATAGCCGACCGCGAAATCGAGGGCGCCCTGAGCAATACCAACAGCCTGCGCGCCGATGGTCGGCCGCGAACGATCCAAGGTGTGCATCGCCACCTCGAAACCCTGACCGACCTCACCGAGCCGACACGCGTCGGGGACATGACAATCGTCGAAGCGCACGACGCCGGTCGGCGAACCTTTGATGCCGAGCTTGTGCTCGAGCTTGTCGACGTGCACGCCCCACTCGGCCTTGACGAGGAAACAGGTGATGCCCTTGTGGCGATCCTCGGACGTGCGGGCGAACACCGTGTAGAGGTCGCTGATGCCGGCGTTGGTGATCCAACACTTCGTGCCGTTGAGGACCCAGTCATCGCCATCGGGCACGGCACGGGTCGTCATCGATGCCACATCGCTGCCGGCATCGGCTTCGCTGAGGCAGTAGCTGGCCTGGCTACTGCCATCACAGATCCGCGGCAGTACTTCGGCCTTCAGCGCCTCGGATCCGAAGTTGATCACCGGCAACATTCCCAGCTTGGAGATGAGGAAGATGAGACTTGTCGAGGCGCACGCCCGCGCCAACTCTTCCACAGCGATCGCCTGGGTCACCAGCGACGCGCCCTGGCCGCCGTACTCCTCGGGATACTGCAGCGACGTGAGGTCCGCCGCCACGAGCGCCTTGAAAGCGTCCCAGTCGTACTCGGCCTTCTCGTCGGTGGCCGCGGCGCGAGGCGCAATCTTGTCCTCGGCAAATCTGCGAACGACTGCACGGAACTCGCGTTGCTCATCGGTGAGATTCATCGGTTGAGTCATATGCCTAACAACTCCCTCCATCGTCCCGGGTAGGCCGCCGTGACCTGGGCCGGTGTCATACGCAATGTTGCCTCGGGCACCATGTCGACGAGCTCCCTGGCTTCGTCGTAGTGGTGCAGTGTGTTCCTGACACCCTCGAACAGGCGTGCCCGCTCGTTCGTCAGTTCGGCGGGTGGGTTGCCGTCGAGAAATCCCCACACCGTGAAGGCGATGGTGAGATCGTGGACGACCGGCGCCCGGCTGAACATCGAGGCGCGCCGCAGGGCAATACCGAGGCAGCCCTGGATGGCGTCGGTGACATGCTCGCCGGGCTGCAGCTGCAGGCGATCGCGAAAACCGTTGGCGATCCTCAGCGCAAAGCCCTGGTCGGGGCCCTGAAAGCCCAGCCGAGCACCCTCTGGCTGGAACCCGACGAGGTCGCCAGGACGATCGGGCTTCCACGACGCAGGGACGATGTCAGGCGAGGCGTAGACCCTCGGATCGTCGACGGGTGAAACGCGGGCGAACTTGGGCGCGGCCATGAACCCCCTTTCTACCCGCTAGGTACCCGAGTGCAGCAGGCCGTAGACCATGCTTTCCTCGAGCGCACGCCACGAGGCCTCGATGATGTTGGGGCTCACGCCAATCGTCGTCCATGTGCGATCGCCGTTGGTGGCATCGATCAACACTCGGGTCACCGCTCCCGTGGCCGTCGCCCCGTCGAGGATGCGCACCTTGTAGTCGGTGAGGTGCACCTTCGACAGCAGCGGGTATGCCACCCCGATAGCTGCGCGCAGAGCGGAGTCGATGGCGTTGACGGGGCCGTTGCCCTCCGCTGTGTGCACGTGGCGTTGGTCGCCGACCCACACCTTGACCGTCGCTTCAGTCGTGAAGTCGCCAGTGGCGAGTTCGTCGGTGATCACGCGCATGCTTTCGACGCGGAAGAAGTCCTGCTGCCAGCCGGCGGCGCGACGCATGAGCAGTTCCAGTGAGGCATCGGCCGCCTCGAAGTGATAGCCCTCGTGCTCCAACCGCTTGAGGTCGTCGATCACCTGGTTGACGGCCGGGCCGTCCATCGGCAAACCGAGCTCGTCGGCCTTCATCTGGATCGTCGCTCGCCCCGCCATCTCGCTGACGATGAATCGGGTGCCGTTGCCGACCAACTCGGGATCGACATGCTCGTACGCATCCTTGGCCCGGACGATCGCACTGACGTGCAGGCCGGCCTTGTGGGCGAATGCCGATGCACCGACGTAGGGCGCCTGCGGGTTGAGGGGACGGTTGAGCACCTCGGCGACGTGATGACTGACCGCAGTGAGTCGCTCGATGCGACCCTCCGGCAGGCAGGGCATGCCGAGTTTCAACTGCAGGTTGGGGATCATGGTGGTGAGGTTGCAGTTACCCGTGCGCTCGCCCAAGCCGTTGAGCGTGCCTTGTACGTGCCGCGCGCCCGAGCGCACGGCGGCCATCGAGTTGGCGACAGCGCAACCAGTGTCGTCGTGGCAGTGGATGCCGATGATCACGTCGCCGCCAACATGGCGGTGGACATCGGCGACTATTGCCTCGACCTCGTGTGGCAGGGAGCCACCGTTGGTGTCGCACAACACCACGTGGCTGGCGCCCTTCACGACAGCGGCTTCCAGGGCCCGCAGCGCGAATTCGGGATTGCGTTTGAAGCCGTCGAAGAAGTGCTCCATGTCGACCATCACCTGCCGGCCGTGTCCGGCGAGGAACGCCACCGAATCGGCGATCATCGCCTCGCCTTCGTCCAGCGTGGTCTGCAGCGCATTGAGCACGTGATAGTCCCAACTCTTGGCGACAATGCACACCGCCGAGGTATTGGCGTCGAGCAGGTTGCGCAGCGTGGCGTCGTCGTCGACCTTGCCCTTCGGCCGCCGGGTCGACCCGAATGCCACCATCGTCGACGTCGTGAGCTGCAACTCGGTCGCGGCGCGGGCGAAGAACTCGATGTCTTTCGGGTTGGCGCCTGGCCAGCCGCCTTCGATGAAGTGGACGCCGAGGTAGTCGAGTTGTTCGGCGATACGCAGCTTGTCATCGACGGTGGCCGACACGCCCTCGACCTGCAAACCGTCGCGCAGTGTCGTGTCGAAGACTTCGACTGAATCGTTGCTCATGGCTGATCCTGTTCCCTGAATAGTTGGCCCTGGAAATGAAAGAGCCGCCCGGGTGGGCGGCTCGGAGCGCACATCGGCGTAGGCCGACATGCGCTAGTCAATGATGATGATCGTGGCGAGGCGAGAGATCACGAGAACCATTCAATCCGGTTTTCACTCGCGCGTCAACGTGAACGCTGTGCAAAACCTGTGTGCAAAAGGTGGACAGACGAAAAACTTCTGGGGATTGTCAAGAAAGTCTGCGGATAACCCTGTGACTTCAAAAATACCACTTGACCTGCGATCTTGAGTTGGAGCAAGCTACCCGAGTACCGGAAAGCGCACGCCAACCGGAACTCGAGGAACGGTGCCGAACACCGTGGCAGCCAGCAATGGAGGTCACAAGGATCGGAGGGCCAACCGAGTTCACGAGGTGAAAGCGGGTTCGGGAGGGGAATGATCCATTCCGCCGGGAGGCTTTCGGGCCGAGCGGTGGGGCCGGGGAGAAACGGACTGGGCAACCAGGTCGCTACAAGCCGGTTCAGCGAGGGAAGCGAACCGGGTAACCGGGGTAGCTGAACGAGCAGCTGGATCGGTCGGAGCCGGGTGACCGGGGAGGACCGGATCAGTGGTTGGGGAACGAACCGCGCAAGCGGGGAGTGAACTGACAAAGGGAATCGCCCGCCAGCGCTTGCGCTGACGGGCGATGACATTGAGTCGAGCTACAGGCTAACGCCAGCAGGTCGACCAGTGGTGGATCATGAACCAAAAGGAGTCGCCCCGGGCGGCGCGCTGGCTTCGGCTGGCTGCGCAGCCCGGGGTGCTTCGCTTTTCGGTCACAGGCCGGCGTCACCGATTACCGTGCCTGACCATGACCGAACCCAAGCGCGACCTGCCCGCCGGCTATCAGGAACAGCTCGACCAGGGCTATGCCTTCGGCTCGGTCATGACGTTTGCCCAGCGACCGCTACTGACCTCACCAGAGCAACTCGACTCGTGGCAGCCCGACGTCGCCGTCGTCGGAGCCCCGTTCGACCTCGGCACCAGCAACCGACCTGGCGCCCGATTCGGTCCGCGGGGGTTGCGCAGCAATGCCTACGAATCGGGCACCTACCACCTGAGCTACGGACTCGAGATCTTCGACCACGTCGAGGTGATCGACTACGGCGACGCCCATTGCCCGCACGGGATGGTGCAGCAAAGCCTCGACAACATCAAGGGTCGCGTGCACGAGATCGCCAGCCGCAAGATCATCCCGTTCACGATGGGCGGCGACCACACCGTCACCTGGCCGGCGGCCACGGCGGTCGCCGACGTCTACGGCTACGGCAACGTCGGGATGGTCCACTTCGACGCCCACGCCGACACGGCCGACTCGGTCGACGGCAACCTGGCCAGCCACGGCACGCCCATGCGGCGACTGATCGACAGCGGCGCCATCCCGGGGCGCAACTTCATTCAGATCGGTCTGCGCAGCTACTGGCCGCCACAGGATGTGTGGGAATGGATGGCCGAACAGGGCATGCGTTGGCATCTGATGGACGAGATCTGGGAGCGCGGCTTCCAAGCCGTGATGGCCGACGCTGTGGTCGAAGCACTCGATGGTCCCGAGTACCTCTACATCTCGATCGACATCGACTCACTCGACCCTGCATATGCCCCGGCAACCGGAACCCCCGAGCCAGGTGGCATCGTCGCCGCGGACCTGATGCGCATGGTCCGCAGGCTCGCCTACGAGCACAACGTGGTCGGCATGGACATCGTCGAGGTCGCCCCGGCGTACGACCACGCCGACTGCACCGTCAACGTCGCCAATCGGTTGTTCATGGAGTGCTTGGCCGGTCTGGCTGCGAAGCGTCGCGACGCCGCCGGCGGTACCCCGGGCCTCCCGGCTCACTGACACCCGACACCACCGATCCATGACGTCGCGCCTTCATCTACGATCGAGCAGATGACTGAACCGATTGGTGAGCGGCCGGCGATGGCTGCATATGGCACCGACAGCCCCGAGTGGGAAGCATTGCCGTGGTCGTGGGCGGTCGAGCGGCTGACCCCCAACAAGAACTACTGGGTGGTCACCGTGTCGGCCGGCGGTGCTCCGCACGCGCTGCCGGTTTGGGGTGTCTGGAACGACGACGACCTGCGATTCATGTTTTCCTGTGCGCCCACTGCGCGCAAGGCACGAAACATCGCGGCCAACCCACACGTTGTCTTCACCGTCGACAGCACGATCGAGTGCATCTCAGTAGAAGGCACGGCAGCACCGATCACCGAACCCGGCCGCATCGACACGTGGATCGATCACTATGTCGCCAAGTACAGCAGCGAAATTCCTGAAGGACTCGGCGACTTCGTGCGCCAGCACGCGATGTTCGAGGTCGTACCGACCACTGCGTTCGCGATCATCGAGCGCGAGGTCGAGTTCGCCACTCGAGCCACCCGCTGGCGCTTCACCTAGGCCCGCCGCGGCCCCGTCGGGTGCGATTTAGGTAGTGCTAGTACCAATTTCGCACCCGTTGAGCCTGGTTGTGCGCGGTATGAGAACTGGCAGTGCCGAAATCGCGCCCACGGAGGTGGGAGCGGCCTGGATGGGCGGTCAGACGGCGAGTTCGCACCAGTCTTTGTACTGGTCCTCTTCGCCACGCACGGCGCGGGCGTAGACCTCGGCGATGGCCTTGGTGATGGGGCCGGGGCAGGGGATGTCGCGGTCGTCGATCGACTTCACCGAACTGATCTCGGCGGCAGTGCCACAGACGAACACCTCGTCGGCGATGTACAGGTCGCTACGCGCCAGGTTGTCGACCCGGAACTCGAAGCCGAGATCACCGGCGATGCGCATGACCGAGTTCTGGGTGATCCCTTCCAGCGCTCCTGCGGACATGGGCGGGGTGATGATGATGCCGTGGCGCACCGCGAAGATGTTCTCACCCGTGCACTCAGCCACCAGGCCGTTGGGCGCCAGCATGATGGCCTCGTCGTACCCACCCTTCAGCGCCTCGACCTTGGCGAGCGACGAGTTGACGTAGTTGCCGGTCGTCTTCGAGGCCGGCGGCATTGTGTTGTGATCGTGACGCGTCCACGACGAGACCTTCATCCTCACCCCGTGATCTAGGGCATCCTCACCGAGGAACGGCGCCCACGGCCAGCAAGCAATGGCCACATCGGTGCTGCACGGCAAGGTGTTGAGACCCATCTCGCCGTAGCCGTAATAGGCAATCGGGCGCACGTAGCAACCCGGCAGACCGGTCGATGCAACGGTGGCCTTGGTGGCTGCGACGATCTCGCTGACCGTGTACGGGATCTCCATGCCCATGATGTGGGCACTGCGGAACAGCCGCTCGATGTGCTCGGTCAGGCGGAAGACCGCAGGCCCCTGCGAGGTGGGATAGGCGCGAATGCCCTCGAACACGCCCGTGCCGTAGTGCAGGGTGTGGGTGAGGACGTGGATCTGGGCCTTGTCCCAATCGACAAGGTCTCCGTTCATCCAGATTTTCGGAGTGGGTTGGATAGGCATAGCTGACTCCCGCTGTGCAGATGTGAGGGCAGATTTCGAGGTTGCTGACTAGCCTGCCACGGCCGCGGCGATTTGGGAACCGATGTCGCTGGTGCTGCCGATACCAGTGTGGGCGGCGCAGGCCTCCCGAATCCGTGCAGCGGCGTCGCCCTCGCCAAGGAAGTCGAGCATCAGGCCGGCGCTGAGAATGGCGGCGATCGGGTTGGCCTTACCGGTTCCGACGATGTCGGGCGCGGAGCCGTGCACCGGTTCGAACATCGACGGACCCGTGCGAGCCGGGTTGAGATTGGCCGAAGACGCCAACCCGATCCCGCCGCTCACCGCTCCACCGAGGTCGCTCAGAATGTCGCCGAACAGATTGTCGGTCACGATCACGTCGTAGCGATGCGGATCCTGCACGAAGTAGATGCACGCCGCATCGACGTGGTTGTATGCCGTGCCGACGTTCGGGTAGTCGGCGGCAACCGCGTTGAATGCCCGCTGCCACAGATCGCCGGCGAAGGTCAAGACATTGGTCTTGTGCACCAACGTGACGTGCATGCGACCCGGTGGGTCAGCGTGGCCTCGCTGCACCGCCAACTCGAAGGCAAAGCGGATGGCTCGCTCGGCACCCATGCGCGTGTTGACCGAGCCCTGCGTTGCAACCTCGTGCGGCGTGCCCTTGCGCAGTACTCCGCCCTCGCCGACATACGGCCCCTCGGTGTTCTCGCGGATGACGACAAAATCGTGTGGCTCACTGTGACCGGGGGCCGTGCCGACGAACGGCCGCTGATTTACGTAGAGATCGAGGTCGAAACGCATCTTGAGGAGCAAGCCCCGCTCGATCACGCCGGGCGGCACGTCGGGCGTGCCGACGGCGCCGAGCAGAATGGCGTCGAAGCCACGCAACTCGTCCAGCGTTGCGTCAGAAAGAATCTCGCCATCACGCAGGTAGCGGGCACCGCCTAGGTCGAAATTGGTGGTGTCGATATCGACGCCGGCGGCACGCACCACCTTCAACGCCTCGGCGGTCACCTCGGGGCCGATGCCGTCGCCGCCGATCACCGCTATTCGATATGCCATGGCCCAAGATGTTACGTGGCGATAGCGTTTTCCACCTATGGCGACGACGCAGCTCTCCCGCACCGCATTCGAACGACTGCAAGCCGAGTTTCTCGACCTCACCACCAGGGGCCGAATCGAGGTGGCTCAGAAGATCGAAACGGCCCGATTGATGGGCGATCTCAGCGAGAACGGCGACTACCACGCGGCCAAGGACGAGCAAGGCCACATGGAGGGCCGCATTCGCGAACTCGAGCATGTCATCGAAACCGCCGAGATCATCGAGGGCGGCGACGACGGCATCGTGGCAGTCGGGTCGATCGTGACCATCGTCTACGAAGGCGACGACGACGGCATGGCCGAGCGCTATCTGGTGGGCCATATGGAAGAAAAGGTCGGTGACCTCGACGTGATGAGCCCGCAATCTCCTCTCGGTTCGGCATTGCTCGGTGCCAACGAAGGCATGTGGGTCGAGTACGAAGCCCCCACAGGCACGCTCCGGGTACGAGTGATCAAGGTCGAGACTGCATAGTGAACCCGCACGACGGAGTGCCGAATGGCCCAGCGTGACAGTGGCAGGCCCCCCGACCTGCCACCCGGTGCGGCGATGGAGCTTCCCGGACGTGGCACCAGTTTCGTGCGAACGCTCGACGGTCCCGTCGGTGCACCAACAGTCGTGCTGCTGCATGGATGGACCGCAACCGCCGACATCAACTGGTTCACGTGCTACCGGGCCTTGGCGGAGCAGTTCCGGGTGGTGGCCCTCGATCATCGCGGCCACGGGCGGGGCATCAGGTCGCGCAAGACGTTCCGGTTGGAAGATTGCGCCGACGACACGGTCGCTGTCTGCGATGTCCTCGGAGTCGACCAGTTCATACCCGTCGGCTATTCGATGGGCGGACCGATCGCCCAACTGATCTGGCAGCGTCATCGGCAACGCACAGCCGGGTTGGTGTTGTGCGCCACGGCTGCATATTTCTCGACCTCGCGTGAAGAACGGCTGAGTTTCCTCGGTATCTCCGGCCTTGCGGCGGTCGCCAGGCTCACGCCGCTGCAAGCTCGTCAATGGCTGACCGAGCAGTTCTACCTGCAACGCAAGGCAGACCAGTGGGAGCCGTGGGCAGTAGAAGAGGCGTCGATGCACGATTGGCGGGCAGTCCTCGAGGCTGGTCGGGCAATCGGAAACTTCTCGTCACGGGAATGGATCGGCGACATCGACGTGCCGATCTCGACGCTGATCACGATGCGCGATCGAGTGGTGCCGGTTCGTCGCCAGGTGCGGTTGTTCGAGTCGATTCCCGATGCAGAGGCATTCCGAGTTGATGGCGATCACGACGCTGTCGTGGCCAACGCCAAGCAGTTTGTGCCGACACTGCTGCGCGCCTGCCGCTCGGTGGTCGAGCGATCGCGATGAGGAAACGGCTTGTGGTGCTTGCCGCAGCCGCAGCCGCTGTCGGCGTGGCCGCGCTGGTGCGCCGCAGCGTGCGCGGTCGACGCAACCTCGATATCGCCGCGCTCGGTGTTCAGGTAGGGGGCGCATATGCCACCACAGCTGCGCGGAAGCTGTTCGCAACTGCCGAGCGGCGAGTCGAACTCGATCGCGACCGTGAGCTTCGTACGGCTGAGGCGATCACCGATCGACTCGGAAACATGAAAGGGGCATTGATGAAGCTCGGCCAGATGGCCAGCTATGTCACCGAAGGACTCCCGGAGCCGATGCGGTTGGCGCTCGCCGAGCTGCAATCGAATGCGCCGCCGATGAGCGCCGACCTGGCCGCCGGGGTGATCGAGCGCGAGTTGGGTGCGGCGCCCGACAAGGTGTTCGTCCAGTGGGATCCGCAGCCGATTGCATCGGCCAGCATCGGCCAGGTGCATCGTGCTGTCGTGGTCGATCCGGCGACCGGGTTGGAACGAGCCGTCGCCGTGAAGGTGCAATACCCCGGCGTTGGCGCGGCGATCGAAGCCGACCTGCGCAACGCCAGCCTGCTCGGCGCGATCCTGAAGCAGGGCTTCGGTGGACTCGATCCCGACGACATGGTCGCCGAGATACGCGAGCGCCTGATCGACGAGCTCGACTACACGTTGGAGGCCGTCAACCAGCAGGCGTTCGCCGACTTCTATCGCGGACATCCCTTCATCCACGTGCCAGACGTACTGGCTTCGCACAGCACGTCGCGCGTGTTGACGAGCGAGTTGGTCAGCGGCGCCACGTGGCAGGAGATGCTCCAATGGCCGCAACACGAGCGCAACCTCGTCGGAGAATGCCTGTTCCGTTTCGTGTTTCGCAGTCTGTACGGCATGCACAGATTCAATGGCGATCCTCATCCAGGCAACTACCTGTTCCACAAGGGTGGACGAATCACGTTCTTGGACTTCGGACTGGTCAAGCAGTTCACGACCGCGGAAATGGCGACCTTCGTCGGCATGGTTCGGTCGGCCGCCTACGACCACGACGTTCCCACGTTCCGGCGAATCGTCGAGGATGCAGGAATGTTGCGACGCGGCGCCCCCGCCGACGACGAGGCGATCGGTGACTACTTCGGCCAGTTCTACGAAAGCGTCAAGGACGACAAGGTGGTCACATGGTCGTCGGAGTACGCGAGCAGAATCGTGCGCCACACATTCGACCGCACCAGTCCGATCTCGCAGTACGCGACCGTGCC
>JANPBZ010000007.1:0-64366 GCA_031430695.1 Ilumatobacteraceae bacterium | reverse complement strand
CGAGCTGTAGAAGATTCCCGCACGACCGACGATCGAGCCGGGCACGAGGTTGCTCTGAGCCTGATCGCCGAGGGCGATGACGAGTTCGCCACCTACCCCAGACAGCTGAGGGCTATTGCTGCTGGTCGGCATGAACGTCGTATCGCCGACGGGTATCAACGGCAGTCCTGTGGCTGCCTCGAGCCGTTCGACGGCTTCGGCGATGACCTGGCGGAAACTGGCGTCGTAGCCACCCATATTGACGAGATAGCGGATCGGCGCACACGGATTCCACCGAATCGGCGAACCGCCCGTGACCTGGGAGAATCGGAACGGCACCGCTGGCGATGGACCGCCGACACCCGTGAGCGGCACGTGCGGCGGCAAGACCACCGGAAGTTCGCTGCCGGTGAACCAACCGGCGATGTCGACCACCAGGTGCGAACCGTTCTGGGTGTAGAAGCTGAATCCTGCGGTGGTGACCGGCGTGATCACGTGGTTGGCGATGGTCTGATTCGCGCGCGATGCATTGAGGCTCGACGCGGTCGGCCGGTATGTGCGCGCCGGCCACACCGCGAAGAAGCCGTCCGCTGCAGTCTGGGTGGCGGTCGCATTGACGACGACCGCCCCGACGCCGCTGGCGGGCACGCCGGATCGATTGGCCACGGCCACTTCTGCGGTGCGGTTTTTCCCGGGTAGAGCGCCGAGCGGAAGCTCTCGGCTGTCGAGCAATCGAGTCGGCGATACGGGTACGAACAGTCCGGTTTCGTTCGGCGGTTCGCTTGGCCCTGTGAACCAGCCGACGAGGTCGATGACGAGATGTCCGCCCGTTTGGGAGAAGATCGTCGTACGTCCACCGCTGAGAGTTGTGATGACCTGGTTGGCAATCGTGCCGCCGGCGCCGACGACGTTGAGGTTGCTCACGACCGGTCGCGTGGTGCCAGTGGGGAACACGGTCCAAAAGCCGCTCGCCGCGCTTTCCGTGACGGTGACCTTCAATGCCGCAGCGGTCGCATCGGCCGGAAGACCGGCGAGACCACCGACGTTGAGATCGACCTGGTCGCCGGCGCCAAGCGCGCCGAAGCGGGTCGCGTTCGGCTCGCGTGTATCGAGCAGGCGGGTCGGGTTCACCGGCCTGAACAGCCCCGCCTGGGCGAGTGCGGTCGGCATGTAGTAGCCCTGCACATCGGCAACAAGGTCGGTGGTCATCTGCGAGAAGATGTCGACCGCGTTGCCCGTTCCTATCGGCACGGTGACGAGGTTGGCAATCGTCTGTCCAACGCCATCGACGTTGATCGACGACGCCAAGGGGCGGGTCACCCCGGTCGGATAGACGGTGACGAACCCCGCATCAGCCGCTGCATCGATGGTGAGGTTCAGCACCACTGCACTGGCGCCCGCAGGCACATTGGTGAGGGCCAGGGTGAACGACTGACCGGCGGTGACGCGTTGGGGAAAGCCGAGACCCTCGCGGGTGTCGAGGATCCTGTACGGGCTCACCGCCGTGTACGCAGATGCCTCTGGCGGTGCGGCGTGCACAACGGCAGCAGGTGCAACGATGCACACGCTCAGGCACAACAGCGCGGCGATGGTCGACGCACGGGCCAGTCGGCGATGTAGCAACCTCATTGAAACTCCTGTCCCAGTACATCGCCCGGTCCGAGACTATCCCCGAGTGACCACGAGCAACACGTTCGCTACGGAGGAGGATTGCGCCCGCTCAGCCGATGGGGACCAGCATTGCGACGTCAGGATGGGTGGCGGCGAGCGCTCGATCGAACGTCGCCAGCCGAGCATGTCGACCGCTGGCCAGGTGACACAGGTAGGAGTCAGTCACCTGCCGGTGACCGACAACGCCGGCGATGACCTTGCTGTTGACGGGCAGGTCATCTGGCCAGAACTCGTGGCGGGGCAGGTCCTGGATTCGAGCGATCGCGGCGCCGATGTCGCTGATCGAGTGATCAACGCGCAGGAGATGCCGAACGAGGGCACCTTGGGTGATCGGACACGTTGCGAACATCTCGTCGCGGTCGCTGAACCAGTCGCCCGCCGATTGATGATGAACGTGGTCGGGGTCGACGAGTGCGATCAGGACGTTGGCATCGAGGAGGAACGTCACTCCTCGTCGTCCAGGTTTCGAATGTCATCGGTCGTGACTGGACGACCCGAGGCCAGAAGCGGAAAGCCGGTGCGACGATCGACCACCCCCACGTGGGTCGTGGGGCCGAGGGCCCGGCGCAGGAGACCGACGACGGCGATGCTCAACGTGCAGCCGCGGTCGTGAGCTAGGGACGTCGCGATCGCGTGGAGATCCTCGGGGAGGTCGATGGTCGTGCGCACCCGTGCATCTTAGCATCACTGCATCAAGATGTCAGGCGCGCATCCGGGCTCCGGCTGGGTCCAGCACAGGTTCCAGTTGCAGCCGTGCCGGGCGGCGCTTGCCGATGATCTCGATCTCGAAGCCGGTGGTGCCGGGCACTGCGAGGTCGGCGGGGACGTAGCCCCACGCCAACGACATCCCCGAGTAGTGAGCGTAGCCGCCGCTGGTGATCCAGCCCACGACTCGGTCGCCGTCAGGCCCGCAATGCCAGACCGGCTCGTCTCCGATCACGTCTGCGGGCGAGTCGGGATCGGGCTCGACGACGAACATCGTCAGCTTGCGCTTTGGACCACCGCTGGCGGCCTCGGCCTCGACCGCGGCACGGCCGATGAAATCGTGGTCGAACTTCAGCACACGGTCCATTCCCGCTTCGAGCGGCGTGTAGATCGGTCGGTACTCGCGGTACCACGTGCCGAAGTTCTTCTCCAGGCGCATCGTGATGAGGGCGCGGAAACCGAACAGGCGCATGTCGAACTCGCGGCCGGCATCCCACAACAGGTCGAACAGGTAGCGCTGGCTCTCCGGCTGCATCCAGATCTCGTAGCCGAGGTCGCCGGTGTAGGTCATCCGCGACAGCCAGACCGGGGCCATGCCGATGTCGATCTTGCGGAATGACATGAACGGAAAATCGGCGTTGGACAACGACGTCTTGGTCAGCTTCTGCAGCACGTCGCGCGAGCGCGGACCGGCGACAGTCAGGCCGACCATCGACAGGGCGAGCACCTCGAAGCGGACGTGGCTCGCATCTGGCAGGTGGTCGATGAACCAGCGCGGGTGGTGCACCTCGGCAGCTTGGGAGCCGAACAGGAAGAACTCGTCGGGGCCGACACGCGACACCGAGAACTCGCCGACGATCCGCCCCTGCGGATTGAGCATTGCGGTGAGATTGGTGCGGCCGATCTTGGGCAATGTGTTGGTGAACAGGCTCTGCAGCCACACCGCCGAACCTGCTCCACTGACCTTGTACTTGGCGAAGTTCGACGCCTCGGATAGTCCGACCCGTTCGCGCACTGCACGTGATTCCTCGGCGACCAGCGGGAAGGCGTTCGAGCGATGGAACGTGACATCCTCGGTCGGTTCCTCGCCGGGCTTCTGGAACCACAGCGGGTGCTCGAGGCCGAAGCCGGCTCCCCAGACCGCATTGTGCGCGGTGAGTCGGTCGTAGATGGGTGTGGTGTGCAACGGTCGCCCGGCGGGGAGTTCCTCATTGGGGAAGGTGATCCGAAAGCGGCGCGAGTAGTTCTCGCGGACCTTGGCGTTGGTGTACGCGAGTGTGGCCCAATCTCCGTAGCGCGCCACATCCATGCCCCAGATGTCGTCCTGCGGATCGCCGTTGATCATCCAGTTGGCCAATGACAGGCCGACGCCGCCACCCTGCGACAGCCCTGCCATCACGGCGCAGGCCACCCACATGCCGCGCATGCCCTTGATCGGCCCGACCAGCGGATTCCCATCGGGGCTGAAGGTGAACGGACCGTTGACGAACTTCTTGATACCCGCGCGACCGACGGCCGGGAAGTGGGCGAAGCCGCGCTCCAACTCGGGGGCGATGCGGTCGAGGTCGTGCGGTAGGAGTTGGAAGACGAAGTCCCATGGCGTTTCGTTCGGCGACCACGGCCGGTTGTCCTGCTCGTACGTTCCCAGCAGGATGCCCTGCCCCTCCTGGCGGGCATAGATCTCGCCGGCGAAGTCGATCATGTGGGGCAACTCGCGACCGTGCTGCTCGTTGTAGGCGATGACCTCGGGCATCGGCTCGGTCATCAAGTAGTGATGCTCCATCGCCAGCACCGGCAGTTCCAGGCCGACCATACGACCCACTTCGCGGGCCCACAGCCCTCCGGCGTTGACCACGTGATCGGCATGAATGGTGTGGTCACGATCAGTGATCACATCCCAGGTGCCGTCGGGCCGCTGCTGTAGGCCGGTGACCCACGTGTCGGTGTACACCTCGGCGCCGCGGTTGCGGGCACAGATCGCATACGCGTGCGTGACGCCGTACGGGTCGACGCTGCCTTCGTCGGGGTCGTACAACGCACCGACGAAGTACTTCTCTTCCAGTAGTGGGTTCAATACCTTGGCCTCGGCCATGGAGATGATGTCCATGTGCATGCCCAGGTAGCGTCCGCGGGCCTGGGCCATGCGCAGCCAATCGAGCCGCTCCGGAGTATCGGCCAGCATCAGTCCGCCGGGCAGGTGGATGCTGCACTGTTGCCCGGATTCGGCTTCGATCTCGCGGTAGAGATTGACCGTGTACTGCTGGAGGCGGGCCACGTTGGGGTCGCCATTCAGCGTGTGCATCCCACCCGCGGCATGCCATGTGGACCCTGCGGTGAGTTGCTTTCGCTCCAACAAGACGACATCGGTCCACCCCGCCTTGGTGAGGTGATACAGCACGCTGGCGCCGACGACTCCGCCCCCAACGACCACCACTTGTGCTGACGCTTTCATCTCATGCTCCTGAAGGTCGTTGCGTTAGAAGTCGGTTGCCACGCCGCCCTCGGCGACCCGGCGGGCGACGAATGCCTCGAGTTCCTCGAGACGGGCAGCGTCCATCTCCGGCTTCTCGTACGCGGCCAGGAACGCGGCAGCCAGATCGTGAGCCTTGCCGGCTGCTTCGGGTCTGCCCGCCTCATCCCAACTCTCGTAGTTACGCCAGTCGCTGATCATTGGCTTGTAGAACGCGGTTCGGTAGCGATCCTGGGTGTGCTGGACACCGAAGAAGTGGCCGCCGGGGCCGACCTCTTCGATGGCGTCGATTGCGAGCGTGGCATCGTCGACAACCAGCGGGTCCATCATCGACGACACCATGTGCAGCAGGTCGGCATCGAGCACCATCTTGGCCATGCTGGCATGCAGTCCACCCTCCATCCAGCCGGCGCCGTGCATCATCATGTTGACGCCGCCCATCACGCAGCCCCACAACGCGAAGACGCTCTCGTACGCGGCCTGTGCATCGACGGCGTTTGCCGCGCACACGTTGCTGCTGCGATAGGGCAGGTTGTAGCGACGCGCCAGTTGACCACCGACCATCGCAGTGCGCACGTACTCGGGTGTGCCGAACGCCGGCGCGCCGGACTGCATATCGACGTTGGAGGTGAACCCGCCGTAGACCACCGGCGCTCCAGGCCGAACGATCTGGCACAGCGCAATCCCCGCCAGCGCTTCTGCGTTCTGCTGGGCAAGCGCGCCGGCCAGCGTGACCGGGGCCATCGCGCCGGCGAGCGTGAACGGTGTCATCACGACCGGCTGGTTGCGCGACGCCATTTCGATGATTCCGTGCAGCATGGGCGTGTCGAGACGAAGTGGCGAGTTGGAATTGATCACCGTGAAGATCGACGGCTCGCGGTCCAGGGTGGCGTCGTCGACGCCGCGGGCAATGCGCACCATCTCGATGCAATCGCGGTTCTTCTGCCGGCCGAGGCTGTAGCAGTGGATGTGCTTGTCGGTGAGCGTGAGGACGTCGAAGGCGGCGTGGATGTGACGCACCGACGCATGGATGTCGACCGGCTCGACGGGATAGCCGGCGACGAAGTGGATCGAATTGAGCATCTGACCCAGCTTCAAGAGATCGTCGAAGCCGACCTGGTCACCGGTGCGACGCACGCCGTCGAGGCCGACGATGTGCGGGGCGCTGGCCACCGTGCCGTTGGCCATCCAGTTGCCACCGATGTGCAGGTTCTTCTCGGGGTTCCAACTGTGCAACGTGAACTCTGCGGGAGCAGTGGCGATTCGCTCGATGATCATCTCCTTGGGGAACCGCACGTGCTGCCCCAACTCGTCGATGTCGGCGCCAGCGTCGCGGAGCAGGCTGCGCGATTCGCTGTCCCAGATGTCCATCCCGATCCGTTCGAGGATCGTCAGGGACGCCTCGTGGATCGATTCCAATTCGTCGGCCGACACCACTTCGGTGTGGTTGAGCCGCATGCGCGGTTGCTTCCACGGGCGCTGCAAGGGCAGCGTGCTGCGCGGGCCGGTATCGCGGCCACGTCTGCGCTTGCCCGCGTCGTTGCTCACCGGCCGAGATTAGTCAGGCCAACCATTCCTAGTACAGTCGTTCCGGTTATTGCATCGACTCAGCTATGAGATCGACGAGCTGCTCGACCGTTTACGCGCTGCGGCGCGGCCTGTGCCGGACCAGCCACCCGACGACCATCCCGACGACCGCTGCCGCGACGATCACGGTCCAGATCGGCGCCTCCGTATCACCGAATACGTATCCAACGCGGACGTCATTCCGGTTGTCCATTGCGACAACCACCACCGCTGCGATGATCCCCGCTATGAACAACCAACGGATGAGTTGAGCGGCATCGCGTCTGTGGACTGCGCCGGCATGCTCGCCTATGTCATCGCTCATTGTTCGCTCCTCCGTGTCTGTGACGACTGTGATACCCCATGCTGTCGATGCTTAACCCCGGCTTGTTCATGGGCCGTCTCCTCGCCACGCGTCCGAGCGCTTTTCACCCGCGTAGCGCGACCAGTTCGGCGATGACGCGTTTGGTGCTGACGGGTCGGCTGGTACCCAACGACGGCGCGAATGTGCAGATGCGCAGCTCCTCCAGCATCCAGCCAAGATCAACGACCTCCTGGTCGACGTCGCCGGGCGGCAACGACTCGAGCAACGACGAGTACTCGCGCTCGACGCTGCGTACCTCGGCCAACTTGTGGAGGTCCTTCGCAGGGTTCTCGGGCAGCTTGTCGAGCCGCCGTTTGATGCCGTTGACATTGCTCTTGCCCGACCCGGTCCCACCGGCGACGATCACCACCTGATGCGCGGCGATGGCAGCGATCAGCTCATCGGCGCGTTCCAGGATCGGCAGTTCCACAGATGCCAGTCTGCTCGGCCATGACGTGGTTCGTCGTCCAGACTGTCGCGGTGAGAATCAGCTTCACGGCTTGTCCAGGAAGCAATGTGGGCTCCACGTATCCAACGGGGCAAGGCACCGTTCAAGGCATTCGTCGCGACGTTGCAACGCGATGACGACCAGTTCACGAGTTGGCATCGGCACCGCGATGACGCCCGACTGGGCCGGGCGCGACACTGGCTCGCCGATCACTGCTACACCCCGACGCGCATCTACTAGCGCGGCTCATCCGAGTGTCTCCGGCCCACCCGGGGTGCACGGAAACACTCCGATGGGGGAGTTTTGATCGTTGTGGCGGCGCTGCTGGTCGTCTGGTGGAACTTCAACAGGTTCTCCTGATACGCAGCTATCTTCGTTCCCTCCGAGTTCGCAGCTGTGATGTTCCTGATGATTTGCCATCACCGTCGTGCGCTCACTTCTGTCAGCACGAGTCGACAGGCAGCGCATAACTGCCAGTCGCTCTGATCGCGTCACGAGTTACGCGTTCCGAACATCGATGCGCAGAACATGCATCGTGACGCACCCCAGAATGCTCGGGCTCGACGATAACCGCACGCGGAACCGGCATCTGGGCGCCGACCTTCGTTCACCGCCGCAGGCCATGGAAATCTGTGGCGCCCAGATCCTCGAGCGCCGACGACGACAGCACCCGAGCGGCGATCTGTGCGGTTTGGCGGAGCGCTGGGCCGCTTCAGGCCAACGACTTGCGTTGCCAGGCAACGGTGGAATCGATGGAGTTGAAGGTGAACACGTGCAGCGCGGTGATGTTCAGCTCGTCGGCGCGACGGGCGATCGGTGTGATCAGCTTGTTGGGGTCGTAGCTGGCGGGCGAGAACAGCCGCAGGATCGCGCCCGAGTTCTTACGCAGAAACCGCAGCGACGAACCGATTCCCAGGCGGGTGCCGAGGCTGAGCAGCTTCGTCCGATCCACGGCTCCTGGCACTCCGAGATGGATCGGCAACTGCATGCCGCGCTGGCGTTGACGCATCAGCCATTGTTCGATCGCCTTGGCGTTGAAGCACATCTGGGTGCTGGCGAAACCCTGCAGCCCGAGTTCGGCAATCAATGCCTGCTTGGCCAGCAGCGCCTCGTCGAGCGTGGTATCGGGAATCACGGAGTGATGATCGGGATATGCGGGCACCCCGACGATCCGCACCGTCTGGCACAGCGGGAGGAGATCGCGCATCAACGACAGGCCGTCGGCATACGGTCCGACCGGGTCCGGATCGCCACCGACGACGAAGATCTCGGTGATCTCGTGTTCATTGAGACGGGCGGCGATCTTCTCGATGTGCTCGCGACCCTCGACCAAGCGGGCGGCGATGTGTGGAACAGCGTGGTGGCCGGAACCGTTGAGCTCGGCGCTGAGCTCGAGGGTCGGTTCGATGCCCTTCGTCGGTGAACAGGTGACCGACACCGAACAACCCGCTGGCAGATGTGGAATCTGGGGGTGTAGCGACTTCAGCGGCACAACCTCGTAGCGAGCATTCTCGATCAGACGGCGGCGGGCATCATGCGAACTCATCGGGCAACTCCTGTTTGCGGCGATCAACGAACTCGGTCAATTCTTCGGCGATGGCATCGTCCATCGGCGGCTTTTCGTATTCGGCGAGACGCTTCTTCCAGATCGCGTTGGCACGAGTGGGCGCATCGGTCGCCCCATCCTCGGTCCACTGCTCGAAGCTGCTGTTGTCGGCAACATTGCTGCGGTAGAACGCGGTCTCGAAGTTGGCTAACGTGTGGGCGGTTCCGAGAAAGTGTTGCCCTGGACCGTTGTCGCGGATGGCGTCGATCGCCTGGCCATTCTCCGACAGGTCGAGCCCTTTGACGAACGTGGCCATCATCCCGCATTGGTCCTCGTCCATGATGAACTTCTCGTAGCCGATCGACAGCCCGCCCTCTTGCCACCCGGCCGCGTGCAGCACGAAATTGGTGCCGCCGAGCACCGTGGGCAGCAGGGTGGCTGCGCTCTCGTACGCAGCCTGGGCGTCGGGGATCTTCGACGCGGTCAGTGAACCGCCGCTGCGGAAGGGCACACCCAGCCGGCGAGCCAGCGCGGCGATCGTGTAGAGCACGATGGCCGGCTCCGGTGTGCCGAATGTCGGCGCGCCGGTCTGCATCGACATCGACGAGGCGAACGATCCGAATATCACCGGCGCACCCGGACGAATCAGCTGCGTGAACGTCATGCCGGCCAGTGACTCGGCCAACGTCTGCGCGGCCACCCCAGCCGACGTGGTTGGTGCCATGGCTCCGGCGAGGATGAACGGCGTGATGATGCACGCCTGATTGTTGCGGGCGTAGACCTCGGCCGAGCCGAGCATCGTGCCGTCCCACACCAGTGGTGATGAGGCGTTGATCAGGCTGGTCATCACCGTGCGATCGGCAAGGTCGCCACCGAACGCGATGCGAGCCAGGTCGACTGAATCCTGAGCCCTGCTCGCGGCGGTGACGGACCCCATGAACGGCTTGTCGCTGTACTGCAGGTGAGCGAGGACCATGTCGAGATGGCGCTTGCTGACGGGCACGTCGACCGGCTCGCAGACCGTGCCGCCGCTGTGGTGCAGGTACAGCGACTGGTACGTGAGCTTGACGAAGTTGCGGAAGTCCTCGATCGTCGCGTAGCGACGGCCGTTGTCGATGTCGTAGGCGAACGGTGAGCCGTAGTTCGGCGCGAACACCGTGGCATCGCCGCCGATGCGCACGTTCTTCAGCGGATTGCGAGCATGCTGGATGTACTCGCGCGGCGCGGAAGCTTGAACGATCTCCCGGCACATGCCTCGCGGAAAATGCACGCGGGTTCCCTCGACCGAGGCGCCTGCGTCGGCGAAGACCTGCAGCGCCGACGGGTAGTCGCGGATCTCGACGCCGACCTCGTGGAGGATCGTTTCTGCGTTGCGCTCGATGATCTCGAGACCCTCGTCGCTGACGATCTCGAACGGCTTCATCGTTCTGGTCAGGTAGGTCTCGGCTTCCACAACATGCGAGGCGCGCAGCGCTTGCCGCCCGGCTCGCCCGCCGCTGCGCCTGCCCGTACCGGCGTCGGTTCCATGCTCCGTAGACGTCATGACCTGTTCTCCTGTCTGCGGCGTCGACGTCCCCCAGCGGCGTCGACAGGTGAGGTTCGTTCTGGAAGGGTGACCACCGCACCGAGATACGGCGATGGCGCGGTGGCGTGTGGGAAGGCCATCGCTGCGACGAACAGTTCTTGGAACCTCGGCTCGGTGGCCGTCTCGATCTTGATCACAGCGCGCGCCGCGGCTTCGAGTTCGGCACGCGCCTGCATCGACAGCAACGCCCGTACGGCGCCGGCGCCGGCGGCGTTGCCGACCGAGCGAACGGCCTCGACCGGGGCGTCGGGTACCAGGCCCAGCACGAGCGCATACAGCGGGTCGATGTGAGCGCCGAATGCCCCGGCCAACCGCATGTCGCCCAGCGCCTCGACACCTGCGTAGCCCATCAACAGATCGATGCCTGCGCGCAGGGCCGCCTTGGCCAGTTGAATCGCCCTGACGTCGTTCTGGGTGATCGACAACTCGACGGCATCGGTTCGGTACAGCACATAGCGGAAGGTGCGGTCGTCGGCGACGATGTTCACGCAGTGGTCAGCTTGCTCGCCGCGCACGACACCCTCGGCGTCGATCACGCCGGCGAGAAACATCTCACCGATCACTTCGATGATCCCCGAGCCGCAGACACCGCTGATCGTCAGATGTTCAGTCGACGCGGCGAACGCTGGGTCGTCGCTCCACAGATCGCTGCCGATGACCTTGAACCGCGGAGCAAGGGTGGAGCGGTCGATGCGCACGCGCTCGATGGCGCCTGCCGTCGCCCGCTGTCCGCACGAGATCTGCGCGCCTTCGAATGCCGGGCCGGTGGGGCTCGAGGCGGCGAACTGCCGCTCGGCGCACCCCAGCACGATCTCGGCATTCGTGCCGACGTCGACCAGCAACTGCCACTGCTCGCCCCGATGAGGGCCTTCGGCCAGCATCGCAGCCGTGGTATCGGCACCGACGTGGCCGGCGATGCACGGGCCGACAAACGCGCGCGCCGTCGGAAATGCAAGGCCAAGGTCGATGGCGGTAGTGCGAATCGCCTCGGCGCTGGCCAGCGTGAACGGCGCCTGGCCGAGCGGAGTCGGATCGATTCCCAACACGATGTGATGCATGATCGGGTTGCCGACGATGACGATCTCGAGCAACTCGTCGGCTGGTGCGTCGGCTTGATGCAGCAGGTCGGTGATCAACTCGTTGAGGGCTGCACGGATGCACGCCGTCAGCTCCTTCTCGCCGCCCGGATTCATCATCACGTACGACACCCGGCTCATCAGGTCTTCGCCGAAGCGGATCTGCGGGTTCATCATCCCGGCGGTGGCCATCACCTCGCCGGTCGACAGATCGCACAGATGGCCCGCCACGGTGGTGGACCCGACGTCGATGGCAACTCCGAGCGCGGTGTCGACGAAGCCCGGCCAAATCGCCACGGCTACCCCGTCGCGGTCGGCCGCGATCGTGACCGAGCCGTGGTCGTTCGCCGCGGCCTTGTGCACGGCACGCAGCACGGTGGTGCTCCACGCATGCACCTCGACGCCGTGTGTGCGAACGACTGCTTCACCGATCAACTCGGTCACCGATTCGGAATCCCCCAGCACTGCCTTTGGCACGTCGACGTTGAGCAGGGTGAACTGTGGATCGATCACCAACCCCGTGAGATCGACCGACTTGCGCACGACCTGTTTGTGAACCTGGCTCTCCGATGGCACTGAGATGACCGCATCGGCGAGCACTGTTGCCGCGCAGCCGAGGCGACGACCTTCGCGCAGCGGCCGTCGCGCATTGCCTTTCGTCTCGTACTCGACCTCGACCGAGGACCAATCCGAGAGGGCGGTGGCTTCGCTGATGATCGCCCACTTGGCGAACGATCCAGTCGACGGTTCGATCTGGCAGCGACCGCAAATGCCACGACCTCCGCACACCGAATCGAGATCAACCCCGAGTTGGCGCGCCGCGGTCAACACCGTCGTACCGGTGTCGACCTCGCCGGTCAAGCCGGAAGGGGTGAAGACGATTCGGGGCATGTGGTCTACTCGCTGCGACGGCGACGTCGTCCCTCTCGCTCGTCAGACGCTGCGGTGGGAGCGCGGTTGGCGCGGATCCAGGCTGCGCAGTCCTTGTCCTGCCCCGCCAGCACATCGGCCGCCATCACGGCTGCCTTCACTTCGGGGTGCATCGGGTTCATGATCGCCGAGGTCATTCCGGCGCCGATCGCCATGGCCAGAAAAGTGCCCGTGACCTGATGCCGGTTGGGCAGCCCGAAGCTCACGTTCGACGCGCCGCAGATGGTGTTGACCTTCAACTCGTCGCGCAACCGGCGAATCAGTTGGAAGGCGTGCTGGCCGGCTTGTCCGAGCGCCCCGATGGGCATCACCAGAGGATCGACGATCACATCCGACGCAGGAATCCCGAAGTCGGCTGCCCGCTCGACGATTCGTTTGGCGACGGCAAAGCGCACATCGGGATCCATCGAGATACCGGTCTCGTCGTTGGAGATGGCGACGACGGCTGCGCCGTACTTGGCGACCAAGGGCATCACCCGCTCGAGCACCTCGTCCTCGCCGGTGACCGAGTTGACCAGTGGCTTGCCCTGATACACGGCGAGTCCTGCCTCCAGCGCGGCGATGATCGACGAGTCGATCGACAGCGGCACGTCGGTGATCGACTGCACCAGCGTGACCGCCCTCGCCAACATGGCCGGCTCATCGGCCAGGGGGATGCCGGCGTTGACGTCGAGCATGTGGGCGCCCGCCGCGACCTGGGCGAGCGCATCCACTTCGACGCGGCTGAAGTCGCCGGCTTTCATCTCCTCGGCCAGCAGTTTGCGTCCGGTCGGATTGATCTTCTCGCCGATCATCACAAAGGGGCGTTCGAAGCCGATGACGACCTCGCGTGTGGCTGAGCTGACGACCGTGTCGGTCATAGGTTCTCCTGTTCGTCTTCTTCTGCGTCGAGTTCTTCGAGGGCGTCAAGCACGTCGCGATCGATGGCCTCGGTCGACACCACGTCGGCCTCCCAGCCGCCGTAGTAGGCGAGCAAACCCAGGCGGTCGCGGCGGTACTCGTGCTCGATGGCATCGGCGACGCTCTGGGCCTCGGCGGCAAGCGCTCCCTCGATCGGCCTGCTCTCGCGGCGCCATTGAGCAACATCTTCATCGGCGGTGTAGATCCCGGCCTTGCGCTTGGCACGGTCGATCGCTCGTTGGAACTTGCCACCGAGCACCACCTGATGGCGATCGCGGCCCTCCTGGGCGTTGACCTGCGCGGGGATGTCGCGCCAATAGATGACGACCAGTTCGCGGCCGTTGCGACCGGCACGAGCCATCACGCCACCCGCCGGGACAGAGCCACCGCAACGCCATGACTGACGTCGTTGGTGAATGCCTCGAGGCCGACGTGGCGGTGCTCGAACTCGAGACCGAGACGCTCTGCCGCGGCGCGACCCTTCGCCACTACATCGTCATTGGTCGACTGCGAGATCAGGACCACGCGCCGGTAGTTGCCGAAGTACATATCGCGCAGCTGTGGGTGCCGGTCAAGACCGAGGCCCTGCCACAGCAACGCGTCGAAGTGCTTGGCGAGGAAGTCGGTCAGGAACAGCGTTCCCAACTCCTCCTCGTGCATCGCCGCGAATTGCTCGGCGCCGCTGAAGAACTCGTAGCAGTGCGAACCGGGCAGGCGCGTCGTACCGGGATGACGCTCGAGCAAGGCATCGAGAGCGCCACCGGTGCCACAGTCGGCGTACGCGACAAACACCGTTTGATCCCGCGCTGCGGCCGCATCGAGCAATGGTTCGAGCTCGGGAACGATGCGCTCGGGACGGTTGTGCAGGTTGGCCGGCAAGTACACGACCTCGACCGCGTCGGCGAAGCCTTGGGCCTTCAACACTGTGCGCAGCTCCGAGGCAAGCGCTCCACAGGCGACAACGAGCGGCGCAACAGTCATGGGCAAGATCCGTTGTTCAGGGCACCGACGGCCCGGGTGGCTCAGCCCTCAAGCGATCGCGGCGAGCGCTGACCAAGGCCTTGGCGGTCTCGGCGGCAACGGCGGCGTCGCGGCAATAGGCATCGGCGCCGACGGCATTGCCGAACTCTTCGTTGAGCGGTGCACCGCCGACGAGCACGAGGTACTTCTCGCGCAGGCCCTTCTCGATCAACGTGTCGACCACGACCTTCATGTATGGCATCGTCGTGGTCAGCAGCGCCGACATCCCCAAGATGTCCGGCTGGTGCTCTTCGAGCGCTGCCAGGAACTTGTCGACATCGGTGTTGATTCCAAGGTCGATCACCTCGAAGCCGGCACCCTCGAGCATCATGGCCGTCAGGTTCTTGCCGATGTCGTGGATGTCACCTTTCACCGTGCCGACCACGACCTTGCCGACCGACTCGGCGCCGGTCTCGACCAGTAGTGGGCGCAGGATGGCCATGCCAGCCTTCATCGCGTTGGCCGCCAGCAGCACCTCCGGTACGAACAAGATGCCGTCCCGGAAGTCGATGCCGACGATGCGCATGCCTTCGACGAGTGCATCGTTGAGAACCTTGTCGGGGCCCCATCCGCGGTCGAGCAGGATCGTGGTGCCCTCGAGGATCTCGTCGGCCAGCCCGTCGTACAGATCGTCGTGCATCTGGGCGACGAGGTCACTGTCGCTCAGCGTGGCGAGATCGAGATCGTCTTGTTCACTCATTGAGTCGGCTCCGTCTTCGCTACCGGTCGTTCCACGATGTAGAATCGACCCGTATCGTGGAACACCTTATCATATGGAAATTTACTAGTGTCATTGCAGGTCTGAGGCCACAGACCGATACAACAATGTAGGCAACAGGATAAGAAGGAGACACGCAGTGGTGGCGCGGGCACAACGAACCGGTGGGATCGAGTGGATGACACTCGGTTTGTTCGCTGGATTCTATGCCGCGTGGCTCGTCGTGGTTCTCAAACACCAGTCCCTTGCCTGGCCGGCCGAGGTGGCGATCCTTGCGCTGCTGGGCGGCTTCTACATGTCGCTGCAGCACGAAGCACTGCACGGTCACCCCACTGGCTGGCGAGGCCTCAACACAACCATGGCGTTTGCGCCGCTGTCGCTGTGGCTGCCCTACCTCGGGTACCGGTCGAGTCACATGCTGCACCACCATACCGATCTCACCGACCCGCAGTTCGATCCAGAGTCCTTCTATCTGCGTCCCGTCGATTGGTCTTCGGCGGGTGTCGGCAAGCGGGTCTACATCCTTGTCACACGCACCATGGCGGGGCGGCTGACCATCGGCGCCGTCCATAGCATCGGCCGTTACCTGTGGCACGAGTTGCGCAACCTCAGATCCAGTCCGGCGGCTGCTCGTCGCTGGGCGGCGCACCTGGTTGCCGCAGTGGTGTTGGGCTGGTGGTTGTTCGCGGTCGTTGGCGTTCCGGTATGGGAATACCTGTTGGGATTCGTCGTGATGGGCCAATCGTTCACGCTGCTGCGGTCGTTTGTCGAGCACTGCGCCGTTGCCGAAGGCACGAGGTCGGCGGTGGTCAAAGCCGGCCCGGTGATGTCGTTGATGTACCTCAACAACAACCTTCACCACACACATCACGCCGAGCCATCGACACCGTGGTACTCGTTGCCAGCGCTGCATCGCTCGCTGGACAGCGACGAACTCGCCGCTCAGGGCGCTGGCCTCTACCGCCGCGGCTATCTCGAAGTGGCCAAGCGCAACTTTGTGCGCCCCTTCTGTCAGCCCGACCACCCGTTGTCGCCCGGGGCCCGGCCGTTTGGGGCGCGAGGCCTTCGATGACAGTCGCCTCACTGGCGATGTACCCGTTCATCCACCTGCGACCTGCCTACGAGCGCCTCTGGGACGCAGTTCGTTCACGGTCGTCGTTCGATGCGCCGTCATTGGAATGGGACTTGGATCCAGACGTGGCTTGTCGTCGCGACGACCTGCTGCTGGGGCAGACCTGTGGCTGGCCGCTGATAACCGACTTGGCCAACACCGTTCACGTCGTTGGCACGTTCGACTGCGACGTCGATGGTGCTGTCGACGGTACATATCGCTCATTGCTGGTCAGTTCAACCGATCAGCCCCTCGCTGACATCCTGGATCGCGCCGATCTGATTGTTGCGGCCAACTCGCCCGACAGCCTCTCGGGCTGGATCAGCCTGCGCGCGGCCGCCAACCGAGCACGGTTCGACTCGGTCGAGTGGACCGGATCACATGCGGCCAGCATCGAGGCCCTTCGAGGTGGGCGTGCCCACCTGGCAGCGATCGACGCGGTGTCGTGGGCCCATCTCGATGGACGCGGCTTGTCGATCGTCGGACACGGGCCGCGCATCCCGTGCCTGCCGCTGGTGACGTCACGATCCTCGACGGTCGCTTTGATAGCCGAGCTACGCCGATCGCTGACCGAGGCCGTGTGCGACCCGGCGCTCGCCGATACCTGTGACACGTTGAAGATCCGCGGGTTCGTCATCCGTGATCTGGCCGACTACGAGGGACTTTCCGAATTGGCGGAACTATGGTGAGCCGACGTGGCCCGCACACCCGACCCGCACCTCAAACGCGAGCTGCTCGACCGGGTCGTCGTCTACCTCGCTGAACAGGGTTTGGCGCAGACGACACTGCGTCCCATGGCTGCGGATCTCGGGGTCAGCATCAATCGGCTGATGCATCATTTCGGGTCGAAGGACGAGCTGATCACCGCTGCCTTGGCCCGAGCAATCGATCAGCAGATCGACGTGCAGCACAAGTGGTTGCAGCGCTCACCGAAGCTCACCCAGGTCGAGCTGTACAGGCGGTGGTGGAAGTGGTTGTGCGCGAACACGCAGAACCTGGCCCTGGTGCGACTCAACTACGAGGCCGCCACGCTCGAGACGACGGTCACCGGTCTCGCCGGCGATGTTCGCGCCGATCAGATCGGAGTCTGGCGCCACGACGTCGAGCAACGGCTGGTTACCGAGGGTCTGAAGCCGGAGCGCGCCGCGCTGCAGGCATCGCTGATCAAGGCGACGTTCACCGGCTTGGTCATGGACCTGTTCGCCACGGGTGATACGCGGCGGTTGACGAAGGCGCTCGAGTCCTGGCTCGCTCGGCTCGGCAGCGATCTGTATTCGCCCGAGGGAGACGAAACGACGCGGCCTCCGAGCCGCAGCGATTCGTAGTTCGTCTCTGCCGCTCTGCGCGCGTGCGTAACCACTGCTATTTCAGCGCCAATCGACGACGCGACGTGCAACGTGTGTCATGCCTGCAAGACGACATTTCGAAATCCCCCCTTGCGCAAACCATGTGTGATAGTGAAGAATGACGTCTGTGTAATTACAGGAGCGTGATAGCGCTCCCAGAAGGGGCCGAACGGCAGGAGGCCACAATGCAGGATCACATCGACACAGACGGGCGCAGTTGGCAGGACGAGGCCAACTGTTTGGGGGTCGACCCCGACTTGTTCTTCCCTGAGCGCGGCGCGTCCACTCGCGAAGCCAAGGAAGTCTGCCGGGGCTGTGTCGTGCGACTCGACTGCCTCGAGTACGCCTTGGTCAATGGCGAGAAGTTCGGAATCTGGGGCGGGTTGTCCGAGCGCGAACGTCGTCGCCTGCGTCGCCAGCGGGCTCAGGCCGGCCGGCGCACATCCGCCTGACTTCGACCGCACAGCGCATACCGCTCGCCGTGTAGCGGTGGTAGCGTGACCGCATGTTCGCATTCTTGGATCCGCCGGAGATAATTCTGATTCTCGTCGTTGTCTTGGTGCTCTTCGGGGGTGCTCAGTTGCCGAAGCTGGCGAAGAACCTTGGCAAGGCCCAGAAGGAATTCAAAGACGGGCTGGCCGACGGCCAGAAGGCCGCCGAGGAGAAGTCCTCCGAGAAGACCGCCGACGACGCCAAGAGCTAGTCCGCCGATTCATTTCAACATTCGACGCCGGTGGCAACAGCCCCGGCGTCGTTGGCGTCACCCGCCGGGTTGGCCGGCAATGGTCAGCTGGCGACTCGACGGCGCTTGAGGATTCGACGGCGCTCGCGCTCGCTGCATCCGCCCCACACACCGTGCTCGATCCGCTCGTCGAGGGCATATTCCAGGCATAGCGCGGCGACAGGGCAGTCGGTGCAGATCTTGCGAGCCCGGTCGACGCCGACACCATCGCTGGGGAAAAAGACCGCCGGCGGATAGTTGCGGCAGTTGCCCTCGGACATCCACGCGGTGACGGTGTCAACCTCGGTGGGGTTCTCGATACGGTGCATCGTGTCTCCTTCGTCGACCGCGACCATCGCAGTCTAGGTGGTGCGCCCGACAAAGCCCCAGGATGTGGCTCCGGTGGCCGCAACACTTCGCTCGCTAGTTATTGACGTCTGGCGAAGTGATTTGGTTCCCGTTGAAGCCAGGTTTTATACCACCGCCGTCCGGTGATAGCCAGGCACCCCCGCCGATACACTCCCTTCGCCGCACGGCCGCCGCATCGGCGCAGAGAGGAAACCCCCATGACCGACATCGTCAACGAGCCACCGCGAGCTCACGTTCGCATCGTGTACCTCGGCCCGGTGTCGCCGCATTGGGAGCTGTACAGCGATTACGGCGACCGCACCGTGCTCGAGGAATTCCGTACTCGTGTGATGGCCCGCCTGGTGCTGTTGCCCCGCGACGATCCGCAGTTCCGACGCAACCGCGAACGCATCGTGCGCGACGCCGAGCGAGAGCGAATCTCCCTCGAATGGGACCTGGGCATTCCAGAAGGCGACTGAACGGTCACAACGGTGATGTCTGGTCGGCTGCTCAACAGGGAGCTGAGCTGGCTCGACTTCAATCGGCGTGTGCTGGCATTGGCTCACGAGCCGGGCATTCCGTTGCTCGAACGGCTGAAGTTCGTGGCGATCTGTTCGTCGAATCTCGATGAGTTCTTTCAGGTTCGAATCTCGGCGTTGAAGGATCAGGTGGCTGCTGGAGTCGCAGGATCCTCAGCAGGCGGGTTGACTCCGAGTCAGCAATTGGCCGCGATCGGTCCCAATGTCGAATCCTTCGTGATCGAGCAGGAGAAGCTGTTGCTCGACGTTCTGATCCCCGAGCTCGTCGACAAAGGCGTGCGCGTGATCGGCTGGGACGACCTCGACGACGACGACAAGCTGTATCTCGCCGACGTTTTCGAGCAGCGAATCTTCCCGGTGCTCACGCCCCTTGCCGTCGATCCCGCCCATCCGTTTCCGTACATCTCCAACCTTGCCCTCAGCCTGGCGGCGATGGTCAGCGATCCCGACACGGGCGAGCGGAGGTTTGCCAGGGTCAAGGTGCCAACGGTCTTTCCCCGCCTGGTCGGACTGCCCGATGGAGTGCGTTTTCTGCCGGCCGAGCAGTTGATCGCCGCCCAGTTGCACAGCTTGTTCGTCGGGATGGTGGTCGAAGAACACGCTGTCTTCCGAGTCACGCGCAACGTCGACCTGACCTTGGATGATGAAGAAGCCGACGACCTCTTGGCCGCGGTGGAGATGGAATTGCGCCGCCGCAGATTCGGCCGCGCCGTGCGCGTCGAGGTGCAGTCAGGGATCAGCGACGAGATGCTCGAGTTGCTGCTCCGCGAACTCGACCTCAATCCGGCCGACGTCACCGCCCACCGCGCGCCCCTCGATCTCACCAGCTTGTGGCAGATGCATGCACTCGACCGCCCAGATCTGAAGGACTGGCCATGGCCACCCGTCACGGCCGGGCGCATCGCTGCTGCCGAGGACGCCGATCGAAGCATCTTCTCGGTGATTCGCGAGCGTCCGCTGATGGCTCATCATCCGTACGAAAGTTTCGCCAGCAGCATCGAATCGTTCATTGCCCAGGCCGCCGACGATCCGCGAGTGCAGAGCATCAAGATGACCCTGTACCGCGCTGGTGGCGATAGCCCCATTGCCCGCAGCCTCATCCGTGCCGCCGAACGTGGCGTGCAGGTGGCCGTGTTGGTGGAGTTGAAAGCACGGTTCGACGAGGCGACCAACGTGACGTGGGCCAAGGCGCTGGAACGTGCCGGCGTACATGTGATCTATGGCTTCGTCGGATTGAAGACCCATGCCAAGTGCGTGCTGGTGGTGCGCGCCGACGAAGATGGGCTGCGCCGGTATTGCCATATCGGTACCGGCAACTACAACTCGCGCACCGCGCGTCTGTATGAGGACGTCGGCTTCCTGACGTGCGATCCGCCGGTCGGCGACGATGTGGCCCAACTCTTCAACCATCTCACCGGATACAGCAGGGCTCACGACTACTACTCGTTGCTGGTCGCGCCCCGCGACCTGCGCGGGCAACTCGTCGACCTCATCGAACACGAGGCCACCTTGGGCAGCGAGGGAAGGATCACCGCCAAGTTGAACTCGCTGGGCGACCCCGAACTGGTCGAAGCGTTGTATGAAGCAAGTAGCGTGGGAGTACAGATCGACCTCGCAGTGCGCGGCATCTGCTGCCTGCGACCGGGTGTACCCGGTCTCAGCGACAACATCAGGGTGCGGTCGATTCTTGGTCGCTATCTCGAGCATTCACGGATCGTTCGCTTTGCCCACGGCGATGAAGGCCGTCCCCTGTTCCTGATCGGTTCAGCGGACTGGATGCCACGAAACCTCGATCGACGGATCGAAGTGCTGGTGCCGGTCTCTCACCCCAAGCACCAGGCGTGGCTGGACCACGTCTTCTCGATCCAGTTCGCAGACGACATCGTGCGCTGGGAACTCGATGGGGAAGGTTCATGGCAGCGACGCGGCCCAGAGTTGTTTTCCGATGGCGATTCGCAGGAGCGTTTCTACCATTGGGTTGCCGACCGCCAGCAGCGGTGATTCGCCTTCCGTTGGCTCGCTGTTCACCTGTGGTTCACCTCGGCTCAGGGTTGGCGACACCTGCCCTCTCTAGCTTGTCGAAAGATGTCGTGTTCCGTATTTCCAACTACCGTGGTCCTCGATGATCGCAATCCCAGTGTCCGTACTGGGCGATGCGTCACGGGCAGGTTCGGCTGATGGACGAATTACGTAAGGGCTTCCACCACGATCTCGAAGATGCTCGTGCCGAGCTTGTACGCCTCGCTGCCTCCGTTACGGAGGCGATCCCGCGGGCGACCGCTGTCCTGCTCGACGGTGACCTCGAAGGCGCCGACTACCTGATTCAAGCCGACGACGAGATCGATGCCCGTTCGCTGGATCTCGAGGAGCACTGCTATCGCATCCTTGCGCTGCAGGCGCCGGTGGCCAGCGACCTTCGCCAGGTCGTCGCCCTGCTGAAGATGATCGCCGATGTTGAACGATCGGCCGACTTGGTGTGCAACATCTGCAAGGCGGCACGACGGATCTACGGCCACGACCTCGACCCGAAGTTGCGCGGCATCATCTCGCGGATGGGTGAGCAGGCTCAACAGTTGTACACGGCTGCCATCGAGTCGTTTGTCGAGAACGATGCCGCCAAAGCAGCGGCGATCGACGACATGGACTCCTACCTCGATGGCCTACAGAAGCAGTTCGTGCAGGCCATCTTCGAGAGCCACGCCGCCGGCCGCATCGATCTGCAGGTCGCAGTACAACTGGCCGTTGTCGCCCGGTTCTATGAGCGGATCGGCGACCACGCAGTCAACGTCGGCGAGCGCGTGCGGTTCGTGATCACAGGATGGATGCCGGAGCATCACGGCGCCCAGCGCTTCCGTCTGCGCACCGACGACACGGGCGAGTTACCGCGGATGGCCGGCAACCCAGACGGTGAACTCGCGCCGTGATGACGTTTCGTCGTCGTCGTCGACTTCCAGCCGCTCTCGAGCCAAGCGTCGACGGTGCACAGCATCTGCTGGCCCAGTTGGAGACGGAGGTCCTACAGCTTCGGCGAGCGCTCGACGCGCTGCCGATCGGGGTCGTGTTGACGGATCCGACCGGCCAGACCCGGGTCGAGAATGTCGCTGCACGCACATATCAGGGACACGCCGCAGTGCTCGTGCAAGAAGCAGTCGAACGCCATGTGCGCCGCGCGGTCCGCGGCAACGCCAGCGGGCAGACTGTCGAGTTCATCGGTCCACCGCGCACGGTGCTGGCCATCCAGGCGATTCCGCTCGAAGATGGCGGTGCGCTGGTCACCGTCGACGATGTCAGCGAGCGGGCTCGCCTCGACGCTGTCCGCACCGATTTCGTCGCCAACATCAGTCACGAGTTGAAGACGCCGGTCGGCGCGCTCGCCGTGTTGGCAGAGGCGCTGGCCGACGTCGACGACGTGACTTCGATGCGACGTCTCGCCGACAAGATGGTCGGCGAAGCGCATCGAGCAGCGCGCACGATCGACGACTTACTGGAGCTGTCACGAACCGAGCTCGGCGGGACGGCAGCGACGGATGTGGTGTCCGTGGCAACGGTGATCGACGATGCCGTCGACCGTGCCCAACATGCCTCGGAGCAGCACTCGATCAGCGTCACCGTTCAACCGGTGCCGCGAGACCTGCACGTGGTGGGCAGCCATCGGCAGCTGGTTTCGGCGGTCGCCAACTTGCTGGAGAATGCGGTCAAGTACAGCGATGAGGGATCCGAGGTGGTCGTCGAGGCTTGTCGGCACGACGAGTGGATCGAGATCAGCGTGACCGACACGGGGGTCGGGATCCCACCGCGCGATCTCGACCGGATCTTCGAGCGGTTCTATCGCGTCGATCGGGCCCGCAGTCGCGACACGGGCGGCACGGGACTTGGTCTCTCGATCGTCCGCCACGTCGCGACGAATCACTCAGGAGATGTCACAGTTCAATCCCGCGAGGGCGAGGGTTCGGTGTTCACCATTCGCGTACCGGCGGGAGATTCATGACGACCCAGCCAGTGGTTCTCGTTGTCGAGGACGAGCCCAGCTTCGTCGAGGCGCTGACGATCGGCTTGAGCCGCGAAGGCTTCCATGTGGTTTCGGTCGGCGACGGATTCGAGGCGCTGCAGTGCTTCGACGAGGTCCAACCCGACATCGTGCTGCTCGACGTGATGCTGCCCCGACTCAGCGGCATCGACGTCTGCCGTCAACTGCGCAAGAAGAGTCACGTGCCGATCATCATGGTCACGGCCAAGGGTGCCGAGATCGACACTGTCGTCGGACTCGAGGTCGGCGCGGATGACTACATCACCAAGCCCTACCGCATGCGCGAGGTTGTCGCCAGAATGCGAGCCGTACTTCGCCGATCTCCTGGGGACCCCGCCATCGCGTCGGAGTTGTCGCCAGGTTCGCTGGCAGTTGGCGACGTGGTGCTGGACCCCGACGAGCATCGGGTCACGGTCGACGGCGAGGACGTGTCGCTGCCGCTGAAGGAGTTCGAACTCCTTCATCTGCTCTTGGCCAATGCCGGTCGTGTGCTGCCGAGGGAGACCTTGATCGATCGGGTTTGGGGAAGCGACTATGTCGGCGATACCAAGACCCTCGATGTGCACATCAAGCGGTTGCGAGCCAAGGTCGAACCCGACCCGACCACCCCGACGCGGATCATCACGTACCGCGGCCTGGGGTACAAGTTCGATCGCTCCAAGGAGTCCTAGCTGCCAAGCACTCGGACGGGTGCGGGGTGGCCCTACCATGCCAGCGTGTCAACTGGCCGGCGCCCTCCAGTCCCGTCATCCCCGCCGGGTCCGGCGGTGTCATCGTTCAGGCGGCTGGCCCGGACCCATGCGTTGATGACGGCGGGTGATGTGGCGATGGTGGTGTCGCTGGCAGGGTCGTTGTTCTTCTCCATCAGTCCCGATGCAGCGCGCAGCAAAGTGCTGCTGTACCTCTTGGTGAGCTTCGCTCCGTTTGCTGTCGTCGCTCCGCTGATCGGGCCGTTCATCGACCGGGCTCCTGGCGGCAGGCGATTGATCATCCAACTCACAGCCGTCGGGCGGGCGCTGTTGTTCGCCACGATGATCTTCCATCTCGACGACCTCTTGCTCTTTCCGTTGTCGTTCGGCGTGATGATCCTGCAGAAGACGTACGGCGTATCGCGCTCTTCGCTGATCCCGACGGTGGTCAACAGCAAGACCGAGTTGGTCGAGGCAAACTCCAAACTTGGTCTGATCTCGGGAGCCACGGGTGCCCTCGCTGCGGCGCCAGCGGGTGGACTGGCTGCGATCTCGCCGAAGCTGTCGCTGATGTTCGGGATCGTGATGTTCGCGTGTGCTGTCATTTCCGCTTCGCGACTACCGCGAGGAGCGGTTGCGCCATCGGCACAGCCGGCCGAACGCATGGAGTTGCGCAATGCGTCGCTGCGCTCGGCTGCCGTAGCGATGAGCCTGATCCGCGCGGTGATCGGCTTTCTGTTCTTCGAACTGCTCTTCTGGTTGCGCGAGAACAGCTACAGCAATCTGTGGATCGGCGCAGTCATCGGTGCCTCGACGGCGGGGTTGATGCTTGGCAACGGCCTCGCGTCACCGCTGCGCAATCGGCTCCGCGAGGAGTTGATGTTGACCACGGCGATCGTGCTGATCGCGTTGTCCGGCATCGGCGCCGCCGTGTTCGGTGGAGTCGGCGCGGCCATCGCATTGGCGGCGGTTGTCAACATCGCATCTGGCATCGGGCGAATGGCGTTCGACTCGATTGTGCAACGTGATGCTCCCGACGCAAACCAGGGTCGAGCGTTCGCCAAGTTCGAAACTCGCTTCCAGTTGTCGTGGGTCATCGCCGGTGTCATTCCGGTGCTGGTCACGTTTCCAGGGCGCGTTGCGTTCTTGGCCGTCGGGCTGATCGGCGTGCTTGCCGGAGTGCTCTACATCCACGCCTCTCGCTTGCGGTCACGGTCGCGAGGCAGGTCGACGGCCAGCGCGCCTAAGCGCCGGCCAGTTCGAGGCGGGCCACCCACAAGCCGGGCGCGTCGATCTCCGCCGGGGTCGGCAAGGCATTCGGGCGGGCGAGAAGCACACTGAGCCGAGCTTCGCCGACGCGGTCGACGACCCCGCCGACGAAGTTCTTTCCGCGCTGAACCTGCTGGTGGGTCAGGCGCAAGCCGAGCAGTCTCTCGATGTAGACATCGTCGGCGTTGTGGTCGACCCTTCGCCGCCTCACCGCTTCGGCAATGCGCAACGCATCGCCGCCGATCACGCGCACCGACACCCCGTCGACCATGTAGTCGACGTACCCGATCACCGCAGCGGCGGCAGCGTCGAGCGACGGCTGGAGCTCGCGTTGCTCTGCTGATTGCACGGCGCCCAGCAAGACAGCAGGGTCGCTGAGCACCTGTTGCATCGCTTGCATCGGATCCCCCTCGTCGGTTTCGAGGGATGAGAGCTTCTCGGCGATTGCCTCGGGGTCGGCTCGGAAGGCACCCACATGTCGTCGCACGAGCGACGCGAAATCCTCGCGAAGCGACGCAATCGAGAACAGCGCATGGCCCGTGAGTTCCTGCGCAAGCACCCACATCCGCATCTCGTCGACGGTGATGCTCCATTCGGCGGCGAATCGATCGATGTTGCCCGGCAACACCGTGAGGCTGGCGTCTTGTCGCGGAATCGGAAGGTCGTACTGCCCGAAGGCTTGCGTGGCCATGCGTCCGACCATCGAGCCGACGGCCATTCCCATCATCGACGGCGCCATCATCTTGCTGAGGTTGGCCATCATCGCCATCATCGGGTCGGCGTTGAGGTCGGTGGTGTCGGCGTCGGTTGGCGCAACTGGTTGACCGAGCGACGTCGCCAATTCGGTGAACAGGGGCCGGTACGCATCGAGCGTCCGCTGGGCCCAGGCGCCTGACGTGATGGGGACGACCTCGGGTGATGGGCCGTCGAAACCGGTGAGGTCGCGAACATGCAGCTCGGCAATCTGGGCGAGGTCGCCGAGCTTGATTCGAACCGTCGGATCGATGTTGACCTCGGCCGCGCCGCCGGTCGCGGCCAGGCCGGCGAACTGCCGTGCCGCATCCCAATTGAGCGGACCCTGACCCGACAGTGCTCGGGCCAGATCACCGAACAAAGGAACGTTCTCGAACGGGTTGTCGGACCCTGGTCCGTCTGCCATGGACGCGAGCCTACGGCCTGCATCGGCGCTAGCGTCCGTCGCCATGACAGTCGCCTCGACGACAACCTCGGTGTGGGTCAGTGATGGCTCCGCTGGCCTGGGCCGGCGTGTCATGAGCCGGCTGAGCGGCAGCGCCTCGCTGGTGCAGGGCGACGTGGATCACAGCGACGTCGTTGTGTGGTTGGCCTCCGCCGATGCCGACGCCCGTGCTCGACGCCGGCAAAGTGCAACCGAGGGTGTGACTGCGGCGTTGGCCGAGGCGCGCCAGGCACGGCATCTGGTGTTGGTCTCGTCGGCGATGGTGTACGGGGCTTGGGCTAACAACCCGGTGCCCATCACCGAAGAAGCGGTGCTTCGACCGGACGTCGAGTTTGTCTACGCCCGCCAGCTCGGCGCAGTCGAACAGCTGGTCGACGAATGGCGTCTCGCAGCGCCCGAACGCACGGTGACCGTGCTCCGCCCTGCAGTTGCAATGGCGGCAGAGAGCACCGTTGGGCTCGCCGCCGCGCTCGCTGCCGGCATGGGGCAGCGATTCGGCGAGGATGACCCTCCGGCACAGTTTCTGCATCTCGACGATCTCGCCCGTGCTGTGGTGCTCGCTGCTGAACAGAGACTCGATGGTGTCTACAACGTTGCTCCAGATGGCTGGATCGCGGGCGAGCGTGTTCGTGCGCTCGCCGGCGCGGTGCCTCGCCTCAAGCTGCCCGACCGGATTACCGAGGTCATCAGCAACATGCGCTGGCGGTTCCAGCGCGGCCCGATCCCGCCAGGGCTGCGCAGCTACACCCGGTGGACGTGGCTCGTGGCCAACGACCGGTTGAAGGCCGAGGGCTGGACACCGACGGTGACCAACGAGCAGGCGTACGTCGAGGGAACCGAGGCGAAGTGGTGGACGATGGTCACCCCGAAACGTCGCCAGGAGATCGCCCTCGGTGGGCTCGCCGCCCTGCTTGTAGCCGTCGGAATCGCGGTGTGGCGAGCCGTGCGCCGGGCACAACGCCGCCGCGCCGCCCGCTGACTTCCCTGTCAGCTCCTTGAACGACTGTCGTTCCATGTGCTGACACAGAACGTTGGGGGAACCGACTACATCGACGGCGCGGTGCCCAAGGTGACTGCGACGTCGATCGACGTCTGATCCGCATGGGTGACGGTCAAGGTGACGATGTCATCGGGTGCGTGCTGGGCGATGGTCGCCTTCAACTCATCAACCGCGGCGACGGCGACGCCGTCGACGGCGCTGAGGATGTCGCCGACCACGACGCCGACCGCAGCGGAGGGACCGTCCGGATCAACGCGATCGATGAGCAGCCCGCCGTGCTCACCCACGACTACGCGAACTCCCAACCAAGGCGCCGGCTTCGCCGGCTTGGCGGGTGCCAGCATGGCGGCCACATTGACCACACTGACCAGTTCGGGGCCCGAGGATCCGCGGCTGCACATTCCGACCAACAGACCGTCGGCGTTCAGGACCGGTGTGCCCTCGGCCAGCGATGCTGCCCATGCGTCGAGCATGAGATGGCCATCGGCGTCAAGGGTGACGTTGGCGGAGGTTGGTATGGCGCCAAGCACCGTGACAACGTCGCCGGGATTGAGCGCCGGACCGATTCCGTACGACGTGGTCAACGCGGCGACGTCGGCCGACAGAACCGCCAATCCGAGATCGCGATCGACCATGAGCACCGTGGCGTTGTGTGGTTGCCCGTCGATGCCGATCAAGGTGATGAAGCTGCGTCCCTCCACTGCGCGAGCAGTGGTGATGACCAGCGAGTCGCCGATTCCCACCGCTATCGGATCGGCATCGATGGTGGCAGCGCTTTGCGTGCTGGCTGTCGGCTCGGTGGTGTCGGAAGTCGTCGGAGAGCTGTCCTGCGACGCGGGAGCGTTGAGCGAGCCGGCGCGCAAGGTTGTCGAAGGCAGGCGATCGTCGACCGAAGTCGCCACGAGCGTGTCGGGTCGGGCGGTGATGCTCGGGCTTGGCAGATCGTTGGCGGTGCTGGTGACGACGGTCGGTGCAGCCTGGCCTCCTCGACCTGCCGACGGCAGCATGGCCCACAGCAAGGCCAGCGATAGCAGGCCGCCAATCGCTCCGGTGGTCACGAGAAGCCCCCGGCCGATCGTGATCGGCGGATCTGAGTGGATCCACCCAGCACGGCCCAACTCTGACGGATGGCGCCAGGTGCGCTCGTGCGCGGGCAGCGGTGCAGGTGGGTACGCGCCCTCACCAAGGGCGTCATCGTCAGGCCACTCACTCCGCTCCACGAGCCGGAGAGGTTACCGAGCCCGAGCTCGCTGTGTGCATCGCCCCCATCACTCCGGTGTCGCTTGCGAAGCGGCAAGCTACGATGGGTAGTCGTGCAACCTCCGGCTAGCGGTAACTCATGGCTCAGCCTGACCAGCGATCCGTTGCCGATCGCCGCTGCCTACGAGTGGGCGGTGCTGCCGCACTGTGGTGCCGTCGTGCTGTTCAGCGGCACCGTTCGCGACCACGCGGTCGACGAACAGGGTGTGCTGCGTGACCACGTCGAGTCGCTGACGTACGAGGCATACGATTCGCAGGTCGTGCCGCGCTTCGGGGCCATCGACACCGAATTGCGTCAGCGGTGGCCCGAAACCGGCCGAGTTGTCCTGATCCATCGAATCGGAGCGTTGGCACTTGGCGAGAGCTCTGTCATCGCGGTCGTCAGTGCGCCGCACCGCGCCGAAGCCTTCGAGGCGGCCCGCTTCGCGATCGATGCGCTGAAACTGAGCGCTCCGATCTGGAAGCGCGAGGTCTGGCGCGATGGTGCCGACTGGGGTCTCGCGGCCGGCGCCCCCGTCGACGCGGTGTCGGTGCCGATCTCGTCCGGTCGGCGGAACCCGTCGTGACAGGCGTCATCGCTGCCGCAGCTGTCGTGTTACTGCTCGCCATCGGTCTCATCGCCTACTCCCGCCGCCCGCGCCAGGACGCTGGACTCACCAGCTTTCGCCGGCACATCGACGCATTGTCGCCCGAATCACGTCGTGAAGTAATGGATCGTGTGCGCCCCACCAAGCAGACCGACGACTCCGACCAGGGGTCACAGGAGTCAACGGACTAGCTCATGGCTCGCGACCTCGCAATCGACCTCGGTACGGCCAACACGCTGGTCTATATGAAGGGCCGCGGCATCGTGCTCAACGAGCCGTCCGTCATCGCCTTGAATCGTCAGACGGGCGAAGTACTCGCGACCGGGCGAGAGGCCTGGCAGATGATCGGGCGCACGCCCGGCTACATCGTCGCCGTGCGGCCACTGCGCGGTGGAGCCATCACCGACTTCGAGATCACCGAGCGCATGATCCGCCTGTTGTTGCAACGCGTGGGCGTCAGCCGGTTCACCCGTCCGAAGGTCGTCATATGCGTGCCCTCGGCGATCACCGAGGTCGAACGGCGCGCCGTCACCGATGCGGCTCGCCGCGCGGGCGCAGCCGATGCCCAATTGATCGAACAGCCGATGGCGGCAGCGATCGGCGCCGACCTGCCGATCGACGAGCCGGTGGGCAACATGGTCATCGACATCGGTGGCGGTACCAGCGAGACGGCAGTCATCAGCCTCGGTGGCATCGTCGCTCTCGAGGCAGTGCGAGTCGGCAGTTTCGACATCGACGCGGCGATCCAGGCCTACGTTCGTCGCGAGCATGGGATTGCGATCGGCGAACGCACAGCTGAAGAGGTCAAGGTGGCCATTGGCTCGGCCGATCCCACCGACGACGAGAACCAAGCCGAGGTCCGCGGGCGTGACCTCATGAGCGGCCTGCCGAAGACGGTGATCCTGACGCCAGAAGAGATCCGTCTGGCCATCGACGACGTCATCAGCAGCATTACTGCGTCGGTGGTGCGCTGCTTGTCGAAGGCGCCACCCGAGCTTGCCCAGGATTTCCTGGTGCGCGGCATGTACCTGGTGGGCGGCGGCGGTCTGCTGCGAGGTCTTGCATCGCGCATCGAACGCGAGACGCAGGTGCCGGTCAAGATGTCGACGATGCCGCTCGAGGCCGTCGTGATGGGTGCGGGCCATTGCATCGAGCACTACGACGCATTGAAGACGATGTTCATGGGGGCTCGCCGCTAAGTGCGAATCCGAGCCGATCTCGCCGACGAACTCGTCGAAGGTCTTCGCTGTATTCGACGGCAGTTCAAGGTCCCGACTGAATTCTCCGCGGACGTGCTGTCGGCCGCCGACGACGCTGCGAAGCGGGCGCCGACGCAACACGTCGATCGAACTGACTGGCCGTTTGTAACCCTCGACCCGGCAACGTCGACGGATCTCGACCAGGCCTTCCACATCGAAACGACAGGTGACGATGTGCTGTTGCACTACGCCATCGCCGATGTCGCATGGTTCGTCGATATCGGTGGGCTGCTCGACCAGGAGGCTTGGGAGCGAGGCACGACGCAGTACATGCCCGATGGGAAGGCCGGTCTCTACCCACCGGTGCTTGCCGAAGGGGCGGCGAGCCTGCTGCCTGATGGCCCTCGGCCGGCCATCGTTTTCCACGTACGCGTTGCCGGCGACGGGCAGTCGAAGCTCGATGGTGTCGAGCGATCCGTGATCCGCAGCAAGGCCAAGCTGGCCTACGAGACTGTGCAGCCCGACCAATTGCCCGATGCGTTTGCCGAACTTGGGCGGCGCATTGCGCTGGCCGAGGATGCCCGCGGAGCTGCTCGGATCGAGGTCCTCGAGCAAGAAATGCACGCCACCGGGCACGGGGGCTACGACCTCTCGTTCCGTCCACGGCTGCAGTCGGAAGATGACAACGCGGCGATGTCGCTGGCGACCAACCTCGCCATCGCCGACCTGCTGTTTGCTGCCGGAACCGGGCTGTTCAGGATCATGCCGGAGCCCGACGCGCGCGCAGAGCAACGGTTGCGACATACGGCCAAAGCGCTCGGGATCGACTGGCAGGCGGAGACGAGCCTTGTCGAGTTCGAGCGGTCGCTCGACGGCAAGTCGGCCAAGCCTGCAGCGCTGTTGATGGCTATCCGTCGCGCCGGAGGTGGCGCCTCGTACGTCCCGTTCAGCGCAGGCCAGCATCCTTGGCACTCCGCAATGGCCGCTACCTATGCGCACGGCACTGCCCCGTTACGCCGCCTCGCCGATCGCTATGTCGTGATGGGCGCCCTTGCCATTGCCAATGGCCAGCCGCTGCCCGACGAGATCGCCGCGGCGTTTCCCAAGCTGCCTATCGTGATGGGACGTGCCGACGACATGGCTGGACAGATCGAACGGGCGGTCATCGACCTGGCGGAAGTCGCCCTGCTCAGTTCGCAGACTCAACGAACGTTCACCGCGGTGGTGACCGATGTCGATGATCGCGGAGCGCGCATCCAGCTGTGCGATCTTCCCGTCGTCTCACGCGTTGACGCTCATCACGTGGAACCGGGCGACGATCTGCGAGTGCGAGTGGTTTCGACAGACATTCCCGGCCGCAGCGCGAAACTCGAACGAGTGGCGTGATCAACCGGGCGTTACCGCGTAGATCGGGCCATCTCGGGTGAGCACGAACAGTTCGCCGCCTGGCCCTTCGCGCACAGCGGTGATGTTCGCGGCGCGGCCGAGGGACAGTTGCTTGACCACCGTGCGGTCCGCGATCTGCAATGCAACTACCTGGCCGCTGCAATAGTCGGCGAACACGTACCAGCCGACGAGGGCAGGAATTTCCGTTCCCCGGTAGAGAGCGCCGCCGCTGATCGAACAGTCGGCGCCGACATGCTCGTACTCGTGGATTGGGGGCGTCGCGCCGTCGGGGGATTGGTCGGCATTGAACGGGTGGCTCCCCTCCCACGCGCTCCATCCGAAGTTCATGCCCCGCCCACCGCCGTCGGCGGCCCAAGCAACGTCGACCTCCTCCCACTGGTTCTGACCGACATCGGCAATCCACAGATCACCGGTGGCTCGATCGAAGTTGAATCGCCACGGGTTGCGGAGACCGATCGACCAGATCTCGCCAAGCGCGCCATCGACCCCGACGAAGGGATTGTCGGGCGGCACGGTGTAGGCAGCGTCGGCGGTGGCCCGCGGGTCGATGCGCAGCATCTTGCCTAGCCATTCTGCGAGGTCGAGCGCCCGGCGGTCTGGGTCGCCACCCGAGCCGCCGTCGCCGGTGCCGATGTACAGCATGTTGTCGGGGCCGAAGGCCAGGTCGCCGCCGTTGTGGTTGCGGTATGGCTGGGCGAAGTCGAGCACCGGGCGACGCGAGGCCGGGTCGAACGTGCCGTCGGCGAAGATCGCGTACTCGTCGATCTGAGTGTCTCCGTCGTTGTCGGTGTAGTTGACGTACGCAAGCGTTCCGTCGGTACTGACGGCGAGACCGAGCAGGCCGCGCTCGCCCCGGGCGCTGGTGAGATCGCTCATGTCGAGCGCGACTGCGCCGGGTTGGCCGTCGACCATGATCACGACTCGCCCGTCCTGTTCGACCACGTAGAGGGTCGCGTCGGTCGGACGCCACGACATCCCGACCGGCTGGTTGAAGCCGTCGAGCCGGGCCAATGCAACGACCGGATCGCCGAGTGGCGCTGCCGGTGTGGTGGCCGCAGTCGTTGCCTCTGTTGGCGTCGGGATGGACTCCACGGAGCTGACCTCGACGCCGGACGAAATGTCGGAGCACCCGGCGGTGAGCATCACCAACACGATGGTGACGCAGCATCGAAGCGAGCGAGGTGACGTCAAGTCGTGCCGATCCTGGCGAGACCTTCTTGCACCACCGTGACGGCCAACTTGCCATCGCTGGTGAAGATCGCGCCGCCCGCCAGCCCGCGTCCAGCACTGGTCGATATCGCCTTCTGGTCGTACAGCAACCAGTCGTCGGCGCGGAACGAGCGATGGAACCACATCGCATGATCGAGGCTGGCCATCTGCATGCCCGGGCTGTCCCACGACAGCCCGAATGGCAACACGGTGGTGTCGAGCAGGGTCATGTCGCTCGCGTAGGTGACGACGCAGGCGTGCAGCGTGGGATCGTCGGCCAGGCGACCATCGGCGCGCATCCAGACGCGTTGACCATCGGCCGGATTGTCCTGGCGATTGAACGGGTCGCGATCGATGTAGCGGATGTCGATGGGCCGTGGCCGGTCGAACCACACCCCCATCCGCTCCTTGTACGGCTCCATCCGAGTCTTGAAGTCGGGCAGCGATTCCGGAGGCGGCACGTCGGTCGGCATCGTCAGTTGATGATCTGCGCCCGGTTCGTGAAGGTGGAAACTGGCCTGGAGATTGAAGATCGCCTTGCCGTGCTGAATGGCCACCACGCGTCGAGTCGTGAAGCTGCGGCCGTCACGAATTCTGTCGACCTCGTACAGGATGGGCACCAGCGGGTCGCCGGGCCTCAGAAAGTAGGCGTGCAGCGAGTGAACCTGCCTGCCCGGGTCGTCGATGGTGCGGGTGGCGGCTACCAGTGCCTGGCCGGCGACTTGGCCTCCGAATACACGCTGGCGGCTCTCGTCGGGCGACCTGCCACGGAAGAGGTTGACCTCGATCGCTTCGAGGTCGAGCAGCTTGACGAGATCGTCGAGGGCGGTCATCGCTTCATCCTTGTCCACTGGTTTCGGGCCCAGTGGGATCGGGCGATGGGCACTCGCGGATGTCGAGCGGCGCGAGGCGATACAGCTCTCCTCCGGGTACCGAGGTTTCGAGCCGCAGATCGACGAGGGCAACGAGATCCGGCCGGCGCTCGTTCGGACCGTCGCCGGCATTTTGCAGGTTGTCGAACCAGGCGAGATAGGTGTGTCCTGCGCAGGCCTCCTGCACGGTGTGCTCGGTATCGATCGGATAGTGACTGTTACCCGGTCGCGGTCTGGTGAAACCCATCAATGTCGGTTCCCGCTGCGTGAACCACCACACCCGCTGCGGGCTGTTGGTCAGCACCCTGGCATCAGCCGGCAAGGCATCGATCACGTCGTACAGCTCTGGCGCGAACTGCGGTTTGTAGCCGGCCCCGCCGGGCGCGAGGTCGGGGAAGCGCACGGCGAAGGCCGCGCCCTGGTACATCCACCATCCCAGCACGACCGTGCCCGCCGCAACGACGCCGCGCTGCGTGCAGATGCGGTCGAACGTAACGCTGGCCAGGTAGATCGCAGGAATCAGCATCGGCGACATCACGCGCAGTTCGATGTCGTTGGCGGTGGCCAGGCGGGCGACGATCGGCACGACGAAGGAGGTGGCGGCGAACATCGCCATACCGACGTCGAGTGAAGTGGCCTTGCGGTCTTGCAGAGCGAGGGCCATGAGCAGGGCCAGGGCGATCACGATCGCGGCGCCGAAGCGAGCTCTGGCAGATTCGGACCAACCGTCGCCGGCGACGATGTGGCCGGTGCCGGACAAGGCCAGCCAGACGGTTCGGGTCAGTGGTTCGCCGATGCCACCCTCGAATCGCGGGCCCAACGGTTGGCCGGTCTGGACGAGATTGCGGATGATCCAGAGCGAGCCGACGCACACGGCGCTCGCTGTGAAGGCACCGAGTCGTTTCGTCAGCTCAGCACGTTGATCCGGTGGCCAAGCCGAGACCACGACGACCACTGCGCTGGTCGCCACCAGCCCGATGCCTGCGTAGCGGGTGAGGAAGCCGAGCCCGGCGAGCATTCCGCCGATCGCCGCGCCGCGAGTCGTGAGTGGCCGGCGCGACAACACAACCAGGGTTGCCAACGCAATAGCGGCATACGGCGCTTCGCTCCACACGACCGATGCCATCCGCACGAATCCTTGACTCGCGCCGAAGGCCAGAGCACCCGCCAGTGCCACGATCGGGCGAACGCGTCGATGCAGCAACAGCCCCATCAGTGCGCTGCCGGCCGCAATCGCCGCAGCGCCAACGAGTGTCGCCCACAACAGGCTGCGGCCGCCGGGTGCCAGGAGCAGCGGATAGATCGGGCCGAAGACAGCCGACGGCTCGTTGGTGAAGTCGCTGAACCCGTGCCCTGATCGCAGGTGGTCGGCCACCGAGAGGTAGGTGATCGAGTCGGGTGACAGTAGCGGGTCGTTCCTGGTTGCGATCATCACGAGCGCTGCCGCCAGGAGCGGAGCGACCAGCAGCGCCCACGTCGGAAGACGCCACTCGGATGTCACCGCGGCGGTGGGCGGACCGATCGCGGCTTCTGGCACACGCCGATTATGGTGCCCGGCATGCCTTCGGCGCCCCTCAGCCCTGCTGTTCGCGATCATGCGCTTGCGGCCAAGGGCTTCATGCCGGGCGAGGAGGGCGATGCGCTGTACGCCGCAGCCGTGGCCGCCGGACTCAGTGTTGCCGGCCCGATGGTCGAGATCGGCTCGTACTGCGGTCGCTCGACCGTGTGGCTCGGAGCCGCCGCTCGGGCCGCCGGAACCGTGCTGTTCGCGGTCGACCATCACCGTGGCAGCGAGGAGAATCAGGTCGGGTGGGAGCACCATGATCCGACCGTTGTCGACCCGCGTACCGGGCGGATGGACACTCTGCCAAGCTTTCGAGCCACGATGCACGATGCCGGGTTGGACGACGTCGTCGTCGCCATCGTCGGTCAGTCGCCGATAGTCGCCCACCATTGGGCCACACCGCTGTCGCTGCTGTTCATCGACGGCGGTCATGGCGTGGAACCTGCCCGCCTCGACTACGAGGGCTGGGTGCCGCATGTTTCGGTCGGGGGCACGTTGGCCATCCACGATGTCTTCGTCGACCCGGCCGACGGCGGTCGACCGCCGTACGAGCAGATCTACCTGCCGGCGCTGCGCAGCGGATTGTTCACCGAGGTCGGCGTCACCGGCAGCCTGCGCGTTCTGCAACGCACCCGCTGACGTCCCCACGCGGACCGCCCACCCGCTGCGAAACCCACCCGCTCGGGCGCGGTTTCATGCCTGGGATGGCACTTTTCGCGCCCGATGGGCTGCTTGCTCGGGCGCGGTTTCAGCCGAACTTCACGCCTTGGGCAAGAGGGAGATCGTTGGAGTAGTTGATGGTGTTGGTGGCACGGCGCATATACGCCTTCCACGCATCACTGCCGCTTTCACGGCCTCCGCCCGTGGCCTTTTCACCACCAAAGGCACCGCCGATCTCGGCTCCACTGGGCCCGATGTTGACGTTGGCGATGCCGCAGTCGCTTCCGTCTGCGGCACAGAACCGCTCGGCCTCGCGCACATCGGTGGTGAAGATGCTGCTGGCCAGTCCCTGTGGAACACCGTTCTGCAACGCGATCGCTTCGTCGAATTCGTCGTAGCCGAGCACATACAACAGTGGTGCGAATGTCTCCGTGGCGACGATCTCGGTCTGTGCAGGCATCGTCACGATCGACGGGCGAACGTACGCCGCGTCGGGTGCATCGTCGGCCAGCAAGCGATCGCCGCCGACAGTGACCTTTCCGCCATCGGCACACGCGATCTCGATCGCTGCTTGCATGCGCTCGAGTGCAGTGGGAGTGATCAACGGGCCGACCAACGTGCCGGCATCCAACGGACTACCGATCGGAAGGGTGGAATACGCAGCCGACATGCGTTCGACGACTTCGTCGAGTCGGGAGCTGTGGACGATCGCCCGACGCAGCGACGTACAACGCTGCCCGGCGGTACCGGCAGCGGCGAACGTCATCCCCCGGACGACCAAATCGATGTCGGCCGACGGTGCCACGATCGCCGCGTTGTTGCCGCCGAGCTCGAGGATGCTGCGGCCGAAGCGTGCCGCAACCACGCCGGCCACCTGCTGGCCCATGCGAGTCGAACCGGTTGCGCTGACCAGGGGAACTCCTGGATGGGCGACCAAAGCAGCGCCGACATCGGCACCGCCGAGTAGTACTTGGTTCAGGTGTGCGGGAGCGCCGACCGCCGCTGCGGCCTGGTCGAACAGGGCACTGGTGGCGATCGCGGTCAGCGGAGTGAGGTCGCTTGGCTTCCAGATCACCGGGTTGCCGCATACCACGGCGAGCGCCGCGTTCCAGCTCCATACGGCCACCGGAAAGTTGAACGCCGTGATGACGCCCGTCGGGCCGAGCGGGTGCCATTGCTCCATCAACCTGTGGCCGGGACGTTCGCTGGCAATCGTCAGGCCGTGCAACTGCCGGCTGAGGCCGACGGCGAAGTCGCAGATGTCGATCATCTCTTGCACCTCGCCAAGTGCTTCACTCTCGATCTTGCCGACCTCGATCTGCACGAGGCGGCCGAGATCGGCCTTGTGCGTGCGCAGCAACGTGGCGAATTGGCGGATCAACTCGCCGCGCAATGGGCCCGGCGTCCTGCGCCACGACTGGAAGGCGTCGCCGGCCTGGTCGACGGCCGTGTCGACCGGCAATGTGCCGGTGACACCTCCGAGCGCAGTACCAGTGATTGGACTCCTGGCCACGTGTTCGCCAGCTGCGGTGAGGCCGGCCGCCCCGCAGGCGCGCAGCGCTGCATCGGCGAGATCGGTGAGGTCTGTCGGGTTCGGAAGAGTCACGTAACCATGCTGCCACGCAGCCACATGCTTCCGACACTGGGTACGGTGTCGTGGTGAGTTTCGCCCAACAGGGTCCGCCGGCGTCGGCCAAGCAGGTCGCCTACATCCAGGCGCTCATGCGCAAGGCTGGCTACGACGATTTCCGGTCGGCGCGTACCGAGTATCGGTTGACGCCACGCCAGGCACGGGGCAAGTTCACCAAGTCTGAGGCATCGGCGCTGATCGATCGGTTGACTTCGACCGACGCCGACAATCCGACCCTGTCGGTCGAAGAAGAGCCCGAGACGCTGACGTCGGCCCAGGCATTGCTGATCCGAGGCTTTCCCGCCGATGTGCTCGCCGACGAGTTACGCCGCCGCGGTTGGACGGTTGGCGAACCGGATTAGTCGTGGGTCAGTCGAGGATGCGGGGAACGAACACACCGCACGCCGGCGAAGCGCTGTCGACGGCATCGGCGGCCAAGATGACCGCTGCGCCCGTATACGCCGACACCTCCTCGGCAGGGAACCGGATCTTGGCGGGGTAGACGATGCCGGTGTAGTACGCACCATCACGGCGGCGATGACGCCGTGTCCAGCGGATGAGGTCGGTCGCCGTGGCGAGATCGCCAATGGCCGCGTGAGCAATGGCGCACTCGGCGGTCTCCGAGGCGGTGATCCACGGTTCGTCGCTGACGCAGCGGATGCCGCGATGCTCCATGGCGAACTCCGACCAGCCGTCGGTGAGGCGGACCTTGGCTCGCTCGCCGCGGAGACATCCGGACAGCACGGGGTAGTACCAGTCCATTGCCCAGCGGTCCTTCGGCTCGAAGACCCGCGGGTGCTCGTTGATCAACAAGCACAGGCGGTCTGCGGCGGCCGTCCAATCTGGTCGTGGTTCGTTGCACAGGGTCGCGAGGTTGGCGCCGCAACGTAGGGCGTGAGCGATCGACGATGATCCGGTCAGCAGCGAGTAGTTCCACGGGCGATCGTCAGCCGTGCATGCCCACACCACCGTGCCGTCTTCACGACGCATCGACAGCACCCAATCGAGCGCGCGCTGCACGGTGGGCCACAGATGGTCCACGAAGGCCCGATCCCAGGTGCACAGCCAGTGATGCCACACACCCGTCGCGATGTACGCGCACACGTTGGTGTCGAGTTTGGCCTCCTCGACGGTGCCGTCCGGCAGGTAGTAGTTCCACCAACTGCCGTCGTCGCGTTGCATGTCGACCAGCCATTCGTAGCCACGCTCGGCGGCGGCATGGAAGCCGGCAACATCGAGCGCCATGGTGGTCTCGACGTGATTCCACGGGTCGCAATGGCCACCAGGGAACCAGGGGATCATCCCCGTATCGAGCTGCAGCGAGGCGATCCACTCCGCTGTCTCGACGATCTCCTCGGCGGAGATCACGCCGTCGATGTCAGGCAGCTTCGGCATCGCCCACAGCTTTCTCGGCAACTTCCTGGGCAACTTTCGTGGCGTAGACGATGTAGCTCTTGCCCAGCACCGGTGACGCCGCCCGCTCGACGAGCTTCAGGCCCCGAGGTTGCTTGACGATCTCCCATTCCAGCATTCGCCGGTACGCCTTCACGAGACGGTGATCGTCGCGGCGAACGCCGACCGCGCACTTCAGCCACCAGTACGGTGAGTGCAGCGCATGGGCGTGGTGACTGCCCGTGACCGCGAGGCCGGCGCTGCGCAACTTTGCCTTCAGCTCGGTGGCGGTGTAGATCCGCACGTGGCCGCCGACGCTCTTCGGGGCGTGATACTCGTCGCTGAGCATCCAGTTGATCTTCTCGGGTAGCCACGTCGGCACGGTCGCGGCAAACGTGCCACCAGCCTTCAGGACCCGAGCGAATTCGGTGATGGCGGCGGTGTCGGCCTGGATGTGCTCGAGCACCTCGCTGGTGATGACTCGGTCAAAGCTGTTGTCGGCAAAAGGCAAGCGCGTGGCATCCCCCTGCAAGCCACCGGCAAATCGTGCCTCGGCGATCTCGTTCACCTCGGCCATCGCTGCGAAGGTGGCGCGGGTGCCTTCCACCTCGCTCTGTGCATAGTCGAGCGCAACGACGTTCGCGCCTTGTCGAGCGAGCTCGAAGGCGTGACGGCCGTATCCTGCGCCGGCGTCGAGCACGAGGTCGCCTGGTTGCACACCGAGTTGATCAAAGCGAATCGTCAGCAATTACGATCGCCCGTTCCGGCGTAGCTTGTCGACGTTGTGTGGCATGGCCAACACCTCTCGGTACTGATCGACCGTCAGCTGGGCACAGTGCTTCCAACTCCATCGCTCGACGACCCGACGGCGACCGGCCTCCCCGACGCGGGTTCGCAACTCGCCATCGTCGAGCCCGCGGCGGATGACCGTGACCAGTTCGTCGACATCGCCGGCCTTGCACTGCAGCACGGTGTCGCCATCGCGACCCGTGACCTCGGGCAGCGCGCCGCCATCGGTGGCGACCAGACAGATACCCGTCGACATCGCCTCGATGGCCGGCAGGCTGAACCCTTCGTACAGACTCGGCACGACCGCCATCTCAGCCTCGGCGTACAGCTCGACGATCCGTTGGTCGGACACATCGCTGACGAACTCGATGTGCGGGCGAAGGCCGAGCTGGTCGATCAGATCGTTGCTTGCACCCTCGCGCGGCTTGCCGATGATGGTCAGTGTCACGTCGCGCTCGGTGCGCAGTTTGGCCACTGCTTCGAGCAGGTACGAGAGGCCTTTCAGAGCGACATCGGCTGAGGCGGTAGTGATCAGCCTGCCGGACCTTCGAGTGACCCCGGGAAGAGGCGTGAACAACTCTGGATCAACACCCACTGGAACCAGTCGCATGCGGTCGAGGCTGACACCCATGTCGGCGTGGATGTCTTTGATGGAGTTCTCGCTGACGACCACGATGCGCGGCATGCGACTGGCGACGCGGCCCTGCATCTTCACGAAGTTGTACCAGCGACCGATCGAGTAGCGCCGGCGCCAGTTGGCGGTGTGAGCCATCTCCAATGCGCGGTCACGCGTGATTGGATGGTGGAGCGTGACGATGGTCGGGATCAGCTTCTCGATGCCGATGACGCTGTAGCCGAGGCACTGGTTGTCGTGGACGAGATCGAAGTCGCCCTGGCGCGACTTCAACGCCTGCAGCGCGCGCATGCTGAACGCCAGCGGCTCGCCGAACGTGCCACGCAAGTGGCTGAACGCCTCGGCCCAATCGGCCTTGGTCTTCAGTTCCCAGTAGCCCGGAAAACGGCCGGGGAAGTAGTCGTTCCACAGATCGAGGCTTGGCAGTTGATGCAGCGCGATTCGCTCGTCGAGAATCGGGTAGGGCTGGCCCCCGAAGACCTCGACCTTGTGACCGAGATCGACCAGCGCTTTCGTGAGATGTCGCGTGTACACGCCTTGACCACCGACATGCGGCTTGCCGCGGTAGGTCAAGTAGGCGATCGAGAGAGGCGCGTCTGGCGAGGGTGCCGAGGCGCCGGCCGGGGTGACGGCAGACATAGGACCGCCAGGCTATCGGCGCGTTGTTACCGACTGGTAAGCGTCACACGGTTGCAACGTGGGTGCCGCTGGTCACGTCCAGCCGATCGTCATACTGCGACGGAGTTCTTCGCCGGGCTCCAGCCGCATCGCACCGCCACGATCGACGGCAAGGTTGAAGGCATCGGGCAGTGCCGTTTGAGGCTCCACGCAGGTTGCGTGAGCAGGCATGTCGTACACGACCCAATAGTCACAGTCGCTGGTGATCGACACCTCGATACCGCCGAGCCACAAACGGGGAGTGGCCAACGGGCCGCCGAAGCAGTCGTCCCATGGTGGCGGAGGGGGCGGCGCAACTGTCCGCCCATCGGTGATGTAATCGTCATCACGCAAGTACATCCGCTCGAACTGGACATCGACCCGCTCGGGCTTCACGAACCACGGGTGCCAACCGATCGATGCGGGCATCGCTCGATCGCCGGCACGAACAGCGAGCGTGCACGTGAGCGAGTTGTCGCGCAGCACGATCAGTTGCTGCGATGCTCCACCCAACACCCAATCGAGCCGGCAGGCCAGGGCGACAGACTGCATGTCGTGACTGACCACTTCCCACGGCTGCTCGAAACCCGTCCCATGAATGGCATGCGTTTCGAAGTTGATCGGCAACTGATAGTCGATGCCGTCGAAGCTGAACCGACCACGGCGAATGCGTCCGGCCCAGGGCACCATGGGATAGCTACCCCAACCGGCCGCCGGCAGCGATGGATCGGGCCCGACGATCAGATCTACTCCGTCGACACGCAGCGACGCAACCTTTCCACCATCGGCTGCGCTGACGGTGCAACTTGCTGAACCTGCTCGGAGTTCGATCACCGACCCATTCTGTACGGCAGACTCGGGCGATGCGTGGCTTGGTGCAAAGAGTGTCGCAAGCGTCGGTGAGTGTTGCCGGAGAAATCGCCAGGGAGGTTGTGGGCGAGATCGGCGCGGGCTTGTGCGTGTTGGTGGGCGTGACCCATGACGACGACGAGGCTTCGGCGCGCAAGCTGGCCGACAAGATCTGGGGCCTGCGCGTGATCGACGACGACAACGGTGTGATGAACCGCTCGGTTGCCGACATCGGTGGCGAGGTGCTGATCGTCAGTCAGTTCACGCTGTATGGCGACACCAGCGGCGGGCGCCGGCCCAGTTGGATCAACGCAGCGCGGCCCGAGCATGCCGAGCCGCTGGTAGAGGCCGTGATCGATCGGTTGCGCGCCGCGGGAGCCACCGTCGCCAGCGGACGATTTCGTACGGAGATGCAGGTGTCGCTGGTGAACGATGGTCCCGTCACCGTATTGCTGGAGGTGTGAGTCGTCGTTGCTCGAGCCAGGCCCTGCCGGGCACGATCCACGACCCGAGCAACACGATCAACGTCAGGAGCATGAACGGCGTGTCGCCGAGCCGGGAATACCAGGTGCGTCCGGACTTCAAAGAGATCGTTCTGATGATGACGCGCTGCTCGCTGACGGACGTTCGATCGAACACGTCGCCATCTGGCGACACGAATGCGCTGAAACCGGTGGGTGAAACCTGCACGACCCAGCGCCCGTTCTCGATCGCCCGCAACCGCGACGAGGCGACCTGCTGCGACTGCAGGATCGTGCCGCTGTAGCTCGACCCGTTGGTCGGATTGAGGATGAACGTGCCGCCATGATCGATCCCATCGGCGACTCGGTCCCCGAAGAACACTTCCCATGAAATGACGGTGGCGGCGCGGACCTGTGCACCCGCGACCGGGATGTCGAGATATGCCGGCCCAGTCCCCGCGGCGGCGTCGCGCGGCACCAGATCTGTCGGCGCGCCAAGTGCGTTCAGCAGGCCGCGCAATGGCATGTATTCGCCAAACGGAACGCGGCGCACCTTCTCGTATCGCGACACGACGTGCCCGTCTGGTGTGATGGCGACTTGGGCGTTGAGAAAGTGATCGTCGGGCGCATCTTCGGTGACACCGACTGCGAATGGAGAGTTGATGCGGGCGGCCTCGGTGATCACCTCGGCAAGTTCCTGGCTGCTGGCAAGTGAGGCGACATCGATGACGTTCTCCGGCCAGACCACGAGGTCGGCCTGACCCCGTTGGATGGTTCGAGTTGCCGCGAGATGGCGTTCGACCACCTCGCGAGCGCTGGAATTGATGGCCCGAGTGCCTTGAGGTCCACCGCCTTGGACGATCGCAACCCGAAGCGTTGGGGGTAGGGCTGCGCTGGTTCCGGTAGCGGCGACGGTGCCGGCGATGACCACGCATACGATCGCCGCTGCGAGCCCAATGGCTCCATGCCACTCGCCCTGGTTGCGTCGCCCGCGGTTGCGAGCGAGCTGTGGCACGAACGGCGAGGGGCCCGAGAGCGCGAACCCGATCTGGAACACCACCCATGTCAGCAGGATCACGCCGCCGAGGCGCACGACGCCGGCCAGCGGTCCTGCGGCCTGGCCGATTGGCAGTGTTGCCAACGGCACGCCCCCGAACGGGAGCACGAGGCGTAGCGCTTCGGCGAGGGTGTGCGCCGCAGGCCTGGCGATCACCCGCCACGGACCTTGCGGCGACACCAGAGCAGCGACTGCGTGGAACCCGGCAAAGATCGCCGCGGCCGCGAGATAGCCGGGGATCGTCAGCGACCACATCCACGCCATGCCTGGATACAGCCAGGCCGCGCCGAACAGCCAACCCCGTGCGGCACGCGCTCGGTTCGACGCGCGCTCGCCCAGTGACATTTCGAACATCGCAATGCCGACGAACGCCAGCGGCCAGATACCCCACGGGGGCAGCGAGAGCGCAACACTCAGTCCCGCGCCGATGGCCAAGGCAGCCGAGGTCGACAAACGTGGGAAACGAATCGACATCAGCGAGCGACCATAGCCGTCACGGTGCTGTGTGGCCGGTTATCCGTTCGGCGCGTAGGCCAGGTGCACAACGATGCGTTGCCTGGTCGAACCGACGGGATGGCAGGCGAACAGGGTGGCCGTGTACTCGGTGGTCTGGTCGACGATCCATAACGCGTCGGGGTAGACGACCTCGACGCCGGTGACCTTGTAGACGAATCGACCCTCACCGCTCGTCAGGATCACGTCGTCGCCCACCTCGAGCTTGTCGAGATGGCGGAACGGTTTGTCGTGGCTGACTCGATGACCGGCGATCACGACGTTGCCCTGCTGGCCAGGCATGGCCGTGCCGGGCCAATGCCCTGGGCCCTGATCGAGCGTGGTGAGTGTGATGCCCTCGAACATCGACTTGACCACGCCGATCTTGGGGATCTCGATGGTGCCCACCTCGATCAGCGGCTCGGCTGCTCGTGGATCAGCTGGTGGACTCTCCGGGTTGGGCAACGTGGCGGGCACGGTCGTGGTGGTGGAGGTCGTCGTCGTCGTGGTCGAGGTCGACGTTGTTGTTGTCGTCGAGGTCGTCGGCGGGGACGTGGTCGTGGTCGGCTTGGTCGTCGTAGCCGGCGCCGCCAGGACGACGTCGGCGCCGGAACCGTCGTCGCCGCACGCAGAGAGCGTGAGCAACGCCACGCACACCACCGCTGTTGACCCTCGCCGCATGACACATTCTGCCATCGGGAATCAGCGCTGCAACGTCACCGTTGCCGCTTGTTGGCCGGAGCGGATGCACGCCGGGATACCGATTCCGTGATAGCTGGCGCCTGCGAGGGCCAGACCGAGTGGCAGGGCTCGCTCGGCAGCCGCCAGCGTCGCACCATGATGAGGTCGGTACTGCGGGAAGGCGTTCGGCCAACGACTGACCCGCATGGCGCTTGGCTGGACGTCGAGGTTGAGGTGAGCGTGCAACTCGTCGAGCACGTCGGCCAGCAGTTCGTCGTCGGAGAGGTGCAATGCCGACAACCCGTCGCGGCCGAGCGAGACCCGCAGGATGATCTGATCGGCGGTGGCCCAGTGCGCCCATTTCTGCGATCCGAAGGACACGGCTGTGACCAACCGCTGCTTCGGTTTCGGCACGAGGTAACCCGACAGCCCACGCAACCGATCGGGCCACCCTTCGGCCGGTAGCGCCAAGGTCAGCAGCGCGACGCCGGCCGCGGGGATGGCGGTCAGTGTCGAAGCGACGGACGGCTCGAGCGTGGCCAGCAATGTCGCTGCGTCGCGTGCCGGGCACGCCAGAACAACCCGGTCGAACGTTTGGCCATCGACGCGCCATTGTTGTCCGTCGGCCGCAAGCTCACTGATGGGCGAATTGCATCGCAGTTCGCCGCCGCGGGCGACGACCGCGGTGCCGATGGCATCAACGAGCGCACCGATTCCGGCCGCTGGCGCATAGAACACCGGGCCAGATGCTGCAGCAGCCTCTCGTCCAGATGCCAGCAAGACACTGCGCGACCGCACCGCCACCTCAGCCAGCTGCGGAACCGCGACGAGGCTGAAGTCGTCCGTGTCGGCGGCATAGATACTTCCCACCAGTGGGTCGACCAGTCGCTCGTGCACTTCGTTGCCGAATCTCGCTCGAACGTACTTGCCGATCGAGTCGGGTGTCACGTCGGTACGAGGACGAACGATCTCGGTGGCAGCGCGCAGTTTGCCTCGCCGTGTCAGCAACCGTGATCGAGCCAGGCCGACGAGATCGGTTGGGAGTCCCAACAGCAAACCCTCGGGGATGTCGTGCAGACGGTTCCACCACACGGCTGCCTTCCCGACGGCCGGCGACGTCAATGAATCACCGAGCGACACCTTGCGTGCCAGGTCGACTGCCCACGGCACTCGGGCAAGGAAGGCGTCGGCGCCCTCGTCGATCGCCGGGTGGCCGGCGAACGGTGTCGTGCGAATGACTCCGCCAATGCGGTCGCCTGCTTCGAAGATCGTGACCTGTGCTCCGGCTTCGATCGCCGCGTGTGCGGCGGCCAACCCGGCGATTCCTCCACCGATCACGGCGATCCGGCGGTCGCTCCTCACGTCGCGCCGATGACGCGTTCGGCGAGTGCCGTCATCACCGCGGGGTCGTCATTGACGCATGTTGTGCGAGCAAAGGCCAGGCCGTATGAGTCGGCGCGCTGACATGCCTCGATGTCGAGGTCGAAGAGCACTTCGAGGTGGTCCGCGACGAATCCGACAGCGCTCACGAGCACGCCCCGCGTGTGTCCGTCGGCCGCGAGTTCATCGATGACCTGCAAGATATCTGGTCCCAGCCAGGGCTCGGCCGTGCGTCCCGCGCTCTGCCACGCCAGACCCCAGTTGTCGATGGCAGCCGCAGTTGCGACGCGTTCGGCGGTGGCCTGAAGCTGTGATGGGTACGGGTCGTCGACGGTGAGGATCCGCTGCGGCAGCGAGTGAGCGGTGAACAGCACGCGGGTCGCGTCGGGCATGGTGGCGAGTCGGGCGCGCAGGTCGGCGGCGATGAACTCGACGAAGGCCGGTTCCGTCGCCCAACTCTTGATCTCGCTCACGGCGATGCCGTGCGGTGCTGCGGCGACGGCCAGCCGATCGAGGTACTGACCGACAGAGAACGCCGAATAGTGGGGCGCCAACACCAATCCGACAATGTGCCCGAAACCGGCGGTGGCCAACTCCTCGACGGATTGCTCGATGAACGGGTCAGCGTGTTTCATTCCCAACGCCACGTGGTAGCAGTCGGGTGCGGCCTGATCGAGCGCGGACTGCAGCCCACGCCGCTGCGCTTCGGTGCGTTGGGCCAACGGCGAGATCCCGCCGATCGCCTCGTATCGGGCGGTGAGGTCGGCCAGTTGCTGGCTGGTGGGCGGGTTGCCCCGGCGAATATCGGTGTAGTACGGCAAGATGTCGGCTCGGCTGCGTGGCGTGCCGTAGCCCATCAACAGCACCGCCGTTCGCTTCTCGTTCATTGCGCGGTGCATTCCTTGACATGATCGACGACGGCCTGCAACACCGCTGGATCGGTCGTTGGCTGCACACCATGGCCGAGGTTGAAGATGTGACCCGCATGCTGTCGCCCGTCGTCAGCGCGATTGTCGGCCAGCACAGCGTCGGTGCCGGCAATGGCCGTCTCGACACCCGCCAGGACCAGGGCGGGATCCAGGTTGCCCTGCACCACGAGATCGTCACCCATGCGGCGCCTCGCGTCAGCGATCGAGGTTCGCCAGTCGAGGCCGAGCACGCTGGGCCCGGCAGCCTGCATCGACTCGAGCAGATGATCGCAGCCGATCCCGAAATGAATCGCCGGAATCTGTGGATGGGTGCTCGCGAGCGCAGCGAACACGGCGGTGGAATGCGGCAGCACGAATGTGTCGTAGTCGGCGCGACTGAGCGCGCCCGCCCATGAATCGAAGAGTTGGAAGGCCCGAGCCCCGTGATCGAGCTGGCTGCGGATCGAGGCGATCGCGTGCTGTACGAGCTGCTGCATCACCGTGTGCCACAGCGCCGAATCGGTGTGCATCAGCCGCTTGGTGTGCTCGTACGTGCGGCTCGGCCGACCTTCGATGAGGTAGCTGGCAACCGTGAACGGAGCGCCGGCGAAGGCGAGCAATGGCACGTTTTCTGGTAGTTCTGCCGACAGGATCTTGACGGCTTGCCCGACGTAGGGCGCGTCGACGTCGGGCTCGAACGGTCGCAGCCGACTGAGGTCCGCAGCGCAGCGCAGCGGCGCCTCACACACCGGGCCCGTGCCGGGAGCGACATCGATGCCGAACCCGACCGCATGGGCGGGCACCACGATGTCGCTGTACAGCACGGCAGCGTCGACGCCGTAGCGACGCACCGGCTGCATGGTCAGTTCGGCAGCGAGGTCTGGCTGCTTGATCGCATCGAGAATGCTGCCATCGCCGCGCCTCGCCAGGTACTCGGGAAGGCTGCGCCCCGCTTGCCGCATGAACCACACTGGGGTGTGCGTGCCACGATCGCCCTTGGCAGCCAGGAGGAATGGCGCAGTAGACATGCGTGTCGCACGCTACCGCTAGCCTGTGATCTATGGCCGCTGCAGGAGAACACCATCCTGCATTCGAGGAATACTGCGAATGCATATTCGAGCTCGATGAGGACGATGTTGCCGTTATCCAGGCTCGAATTGCGGAGCGATTGCAGGTCAGTCGTCCGGCGGTCAGCGAAATGATCCGACGGCTCGAGGCCGAGGGACTGATCACGACCGACGGAGCCATTCGGCTCACTCTCTCCGGGCAAGCGTTGGCGCAGCTCGTCGTGCGCAGGCACCGCATCGCCGAACGGTTCCTCACCGACATGCTCGGGCTGTCGTGGGCCGAGGCTCACCACGAGGCCGGCAAGTGGGAACACGTCATGAGCGACGCGGTCGAACAGGCGCTGGACCGCGTGCTCGGCAGCCCGACGACATGTCCGCATGGCAACCCGATTCCCGGCTCGTTGTACCTCGAGCCGGTACTCGTTCCGCTCGCCGATGTCGAAGTCGGCAAGTCGTTCACCATCAACCGCATTCCTGAAGAGCTCGAGTTCACACCCGGCCTGCTCGACTTCCTCGAAGAGGCCAGCATCCTTCCCGGCCGCAGTGGCCTCCTGACAGCGGCGTCGCCCGACGGCACCATGACCATCGAGATCGAAGGACATCACGTGGGAGTCGGCTCGTTTGCCAGCGCCCGCATCCTGGTAATTGCGTGAGGTCCGGGAGAACACTGGCGCTTGTCGTCCTGACGATCTCGACAGCGTCGTGTGCGGCCACCACCTACGACACGTCCATCAGCTCCCAAACCGGAGCGCCGACCACCACCGTGCCCCCCACCGGAACTGCTGTCGAGCTGTTGCCACAATTGGTGACCGAGGCTGCGGGACTCTCGGCGCTGATCGTCGACAAGGGCGACAAGCTTGCGGCGGTCGAACGGATCGAAGCGTTGTGGGCGGCGGCGCGCGACGAGGTCGAGAGCGCAGATCGAGTCATTGCCGCCGAGATCGAGGCCGAGATCGCCAAAGGACGCGATGCGGCGACGTCCAACGTGCCGGGTGCAGCCGACAAGGTGTACCGCAATCTCAAGGCGTTGGTGCAGGCCTACTTGACAGTTGCATAGGCGCCGGCAATGCGTCGGCGTGCACGATGGTCAACCGTCGCGTGCTGCGGGTCAGGGCCACGTAGAGCGCCCGCAGCCCTTGCTGCTCCTCGGCGATGATGCTCGACGGCTCGACCACGACGACGCCGTCGAGCTCGAGGCCCTTGACCACGCTGACCGGTACGACCGTGACACCCATCTCCAACCCGGTGCGGGTGGCCCGGCCATGCTCGATACCTGCATCTTCGAGCGCCTGCGACACTCGCTCGACCATCGAATCGGGAGCGACGACTGCAATCGTGCCGTCGGTGATTTCATTGGTGAGGTTTCGAGTGGCCTGTGCAACCGCGACCAGCAGTTCGTGGGGTGTCGAATGCACGAACTCCGGAACGTCGTCGCTCTGGCGCACACTGGTCGGTGCCCGCAGCGTCGGCGTCGCGGCGAGCATCACCTGGTTGGCCAGGGCCATGATCTGGGCCGGGATTCGGTATCCGACGCTGAGCCCGATCACTCTCGACGGCTTGTGGTCGGGCAGGTATCGCAGCACGTCGGCCCAATCGTTGGGGGCCAACGCCCCGGTTGCCTGGGCGATGTCACCCACCACCGTCATGCTCCCGTTCAACGAGCGTCGCGAGACCATCCGCAACTGCATGGGTGTGAGGTCTTGGACTTCGTCGACGACGATGTGGCCGTAGGTACGAATCTCGTCGTTGTCCGGCTGGCCGAGACCATGACCATGCTGGCCGTTCTGACCTTGACTCTTCGCCGGCTTGGAACCGAGATAGCTACGAGCTTCGTCGAGGAGGGCGACGTCGTTGTCGGTCCAGCGCACCTTGGTGACATCGTCATGTCGTGGTCGGTACAGAGAGAGGTACTCCGACTCGTCGAGGTGCCTGGCTGCAGCGAGCTTCAGCAAGGCCTTGCTACCGAACAGGTCGTGCAGCAACTGCGCCGGCGTCAGTAGCGGCCACATCCGTTCCATTGCCTCGCGGATCTCGGGCATCGGCCGCACGGCTTCCCGCACATCGCGTGCCGCCACAGTGCCATCACGCCATGTTGCGGCCATCGCTGACCAGATCTCGCTCTCGACCCATCGCCGTGCAGCGTTGTGACGGCGGAAGCGGCGTTGCGCGCTTCGCACGATCCGCTGCGTTTCCTCGGCGCGCAGCCGGAGATATCCGGTACGGAACGGCACGACGACATCCGCTCGCAGCGGACGCTCGCGGTCGGTGACCGCCTGGTCGATCACGTCGGCCATGCGGATGTCGCCTTTCACCGTGGCAGCCTGCGGGGAGTCGGGCGTGTCGACCCCGTAGCGCGCCCAGTCGACATCGGGTACCAGGTCACCGAGCACGACCTGTTCGATGCCGGCTTCGCCCAGCGACGGCAGCACCTGCTCGATGTACCGCAGGAACACCCGGTTGGGGCCGATGACCAGCACCCCTTGATCTTCGAGGGGGAAGCGGTAGGTGTAGAGCAGATAGGCGGCGCGGTGCAGGGCCACGACCGTCTTGCCAGTTCCTGGGCCGCCCTGGACCACCAACACGCCTGCCTGTGGGCTGCGGATGATCTCGTCCTGCTCGGCCTGGATGGTGGCGACGATGTCGCCGAGCTGGCCGGTGCGACCGCGTTCCAACGCGGCGAGCAGCGTGCTGTAGCCACGGAGCCCGCTGTCGGGACCGAGGCGGCTCTGGCCGTTCAGCCCAGTGGTCAGCCCGCCGGAACCCTGACCGTCGAGCCCTTCGTCGTGACCGACACCGAGGTGGCCCTCGCCGAACAGCTCGTCCTCCAACCCCAGCAGGGTGCGACCCTGCACGGCGAAGTGCCGACGGCGGGCGAGGCCCATAGGTTCGCGACCAGTGGCCCGGTAGAACGGTTCGGCAACGGGCGCTCGCCAGTCGACGACCACCGGCTCGCTCTCCTCGTCGGCGATCGCCAGCCGGCCGATGTGGAACGTCTCCAGGCCATCCGGGGTCTCGGCCATGCGGTCGATACGACCGAATACCAGGGCGGCGCTGCCGAGATCGAGTTGTGTCAGTCGATTGACGACGGCCTCGTCGAACACATCGCGTTCGTAGCGCGCCTGAAAGGTTCCGCCGAGGGTGCCCTCGTGGAGATTCCGCATCCGCCAAGCCGCGTCGCGGCTGACCTCGAGACACCGGTAGGCGTGGTCGATGAAGTCCTGTTCGGCGGCAAGATCGGGGTGCTGCTGCGTCATGGGTCGTTCAACTCTATCGGCCGTTTTTCGACCACCCACCTCGCCCCTGTAACACCCCCGACGTAACCTGACGGCGTGGCTGATCATCCGGTGCTCCAGGCCTTCTCGCCGGCGGTTCGGGCCTGGTTCGCGGCGTCATTCCCGGTGCCGACCCCGCCGCAGATCGATGGTTGGCCGTCGATTCTCAGCGGCGTCCATACGCTCGTCTGCGCGCCGACGGGCAGCGGCAAGACGCTGACCGCTTTTCTGGCCTCGATCGACCGGCTGTGCGCGACGGAGGCGGCCGACCCCAAGCGGCGTACCCGAGTGCTGTACATCTCGCCATTGCGGGCCCTGGCGTTCGACATCGAGAAGAACCTGCGTGCTCCGCTGATGGGCATCGGCCTGGCGGCCGAGCGGCTCGGGGTGCCATTCCACCAGCCGACTGTCGCCATGCGCACGGGCGACACCTCGCCCAAGGATCGCCAGGCGCTCATTCGCCACCCCGTCGACCTGCTCATCACCACGCCCGAGAGCCTGTACCTCATGCTCACGTCGTCGGTCGCCGACACGCTCGTCAACGTCGACACGGTGATCATCGACGAGATCCACGCCATGGCCACGACCAAGCGCGGCGCCCACCTCATGTTGTCGCTCGAACGATTGGAGGCCATCACCGCTCGGCCTCCGCAGCGCATCGGCCTATCGGCCACGCAGCGTCCGCTCGAAGAGGTCGCTCATTTCCTGGGCGGGCATGGTGCCGATGGCGCCAGGCGTCGGGTCAACATCGTCGATGCCGGTATCCGCAAGCAGATGGAAGTCGACGTCGTCGTGCCGGTCGAAGAGATGGGCAACATCTGGGAGAGCGTGTATCCGGCGGTGCTCGCCCAAGTCCTGGCCCACCGCAGCACTATCATCTTCTGCAACGCAAGGCGCCAGGCCGAACGGTTGGCTGCCAACCTCAACGAACTCGCCGGCGACGAACTGGTCAAAGCCCATCACGGTTCGCTCGCCCGCGAGCAACGCGTGGTCATCGAAGATGAGTTGAAGCGGGGATTGCTGCGCGGCATCGTCGCCACCAGCTCGCTGGAACTGGGCATCGACATGGGTGCTGTCGATCTGGTCATCCAGGTCGAGTCTCCCGGCGCAGTATCGCGAGGCATGCAACGCGTCGGTCGCGCCGGGCATTCTGTCGGCGAACCCAGTCGCGGCACGCTGTACCCGAAGCACCGCGGCGATCTGCTCGAGGCTGCCGTGGTCGCCCAGCGAATGGTCACCGGCCAGATCGAGACCACTCGCTTCTTGCGCAACCCGCTCGATGTGCTGGCCCAGCAGATCGTTGCGCACGTCGCCACGCACCCCGAATGCACAGTCGAGTCCGTCGCCGCGCTGGTCCGGCGTTGCGCCAACTTCGCCGAGTTGAGCGATGACCTGTTGCACAACGTGCTCGATCTGTTGTCTGGCCGCTACCCCAGCGACGAGTTCAACGAGCTGCGCCCGCGTCTCGTGTGGGACCGCACGGCTGGCACGCTGCGCGCCCGCGACGGATCAAAGCGGCTGGCGGTCACCAGTGGTGGCACCATTCCCGATCGCGGCTTGTTCGGCGTCTTTCTGCCCGACGGCACACGAGTTGGCGAACTCGACGAGGAGATGGTGTACGAGAGCCGGCCCGGCGAGACCTTCCTGCTCGGCGCCAGTACGTGGCGCATCGAAGACATCACGTTCGAACGGGTCACCGTCACGCCGGCGCCGGGCGAGCAGGGCAAGATGCCGTTCTGGCACGGCGACCGCCCGGGCAGGCCACTCGAGCTGGGCCGTGCACTGGGGGAGTTTCAGCGCGAGATGCGAGCCCTGGGTAACGACGCGGCAATCGCCCGACTGATGGACGAGTACCACCTCGACCGGTTCGCTGCTGGCAATGTGGTGAGCTACCTCGACGAGCAGGCCCAGTCCACAGGCGTCGTGCCCGACGACCGCACCGTGGTGGTCGAGCGGTTCCGCGACGAGATCGGCGACTGGCGGGTGTGCATTCTCACACCGTTCGGTACGCCGGTGCACGCGCCGTGGGCGATGGCCATCGAGCGGCGCATGATCGAGCTCTACGACATGCCGATCGAGACGATGTGGAGCGACGACGGCATCGTGCTGCGCCTTCCCGAGGCCGCTGACAGTGTTCCACTGGCCGACCTGATCATCGATCCCGACGACATCGACGAATTGGTCGTCGGCGCGCTGCCGCAGACATCGCTGTTCTCGGCGCGGTTTCGCGAGTGCGCCGCACGCGCGTTGCTGTTGCCGCGTCGACGGCCCGACCGCCGTACTCCGTTGTGGCAGCAACGCCAGCGCGCCGCCGATCTGCTCGCCGTCGCGGCGAAGTATCCGAGCTTCCCGATTCTGCTGGAGACGTCTCGGGAGTGCTTGCAGGACGTGTTCGATCTGCCGGGGTTGCGCGATGTGCTGGGTCAGCTGCGCAGCCGCGCGGTGCGCGTGGTCAGTGTCGATACGGCCAAGGCGTCCCCGTTCGCGCAGAGCCTGCTGTTCAACTGGATTGCCGCATACATGTACGAAGGTGATGCGCCGTTGGCCGAGCGCCGGGCCGCGGCCTTGTCGCTCGACCGCGACCTGTTACGTGATCTGCTCGGCGCCGAAGAGCTTCGCGAACTGCTCGATCCCGGAGTGCTGGCCGATGTCGAACTCGAACTGCAGTGCATGGCCGACGGTCGCCGGGCGCGCAGTGCCGACGAGCTGCACGACGTGGTGCGCAAAGTTGGCGACCTCACCGTCGCCGAAGTCGATCTTCGCTGCGAGGGCGTGGCTGCCGAGTGGATCGATGATCTCACTCGAACACGCCGAGCGATCGAGATTCAACTGGGCGGCGAATCTCGTCTCATCGCCGCCGAGGACGCGGCAAGGTATCGCGACGCTTTCGGTTGCAACGTTCCGCTCGGTCTGCCGCTGGCATTCACCGATCCGGTTGCCCATCCGCTCGAGTCGCTGGTCGCTCGCTACGCCCGTACCCACGGTCCATTCACCGCGACCGAGGTAGCCCATCGGTTTGCGTCGCCCGTCGAACGCATCGTCGGCGCCCTCGCCGCGCTCGAGGCCGCGGATCGCGTGGTCCACGGCGAGTTCCGGCCAGGCGGGGTCGGGCGCGAGTACTGCGATGCCGATGTGTTACGGCAACTGCGGCGGCGTTCGCTGGCCGCGCTGCGCCGCGAGGTCGAGCCGGTCGAGCCCGAGGCCTACGCCCGCTTCATTCAGATCTGGCATGGCATACCAGGCGACCGCCGCGGCCTCGATTCGTTGGTCGAGGCGTTGGCCCAGTTGCAGGGCGCGGCACTGGTGGCGTCAACCGTGGAGAGCGAACTGCTCCCGGCGCGGTTGCGCAGCTATCGGCCCGCTGATCTCGACGAGCTGTGCACCACGGGCGATGTCGTCTGGGTCGGCAGCGGGGCGCTCGGCCCCAACGACGGACGCATACGCCTGTACTTCGCCGACCAGTTCGCCGCGATCGATGCGTCACTCGAGGTCGCCGAGCCGCCCGACGGTCGGTTGCACGACGCGATCCGCTCGCATCTGGCGTCGCACGGTGCCAGTTTCTGGAACCAGCTCAGGGCTGCGTCCGACGATGCAACAGATGCCGAGTTGCTGGCTGCGCTGTGGGATCTGGTGTGGGCGGGGGAGGTCGGCAACGATTCCTTTGCTCCACTGCGGGCGGTGCTCTCGGGCGGCAAGGCGTCACGTTCGGCGGCCGCGCATCGCGGTCGACCACGGCCGGGCCGGCTGACGCGCATCGGCCCACCTGCCGGCGCCGGTCGCTGGTCGCTGGTCGCGCCGCAGCGCATCCCGACGCCGTCACCCACCCAGGCCGCGCATGCGTCGGCGATGCAACTGCTCGAGCGCTACGGCGTGGTCACTCGCGAGGCGGTGCTCGCCGAGGGCGTCAGGGGCGGATACGCGGCCGCGTACGCAGTGCTGAAGGTGCTCGAAGAGCGCGGCCAGGTGCGCCGCGGATACTTCGTTGCCGGACTCGGTGCAGCTCAGTTTGCATTGCCCGGTGCTGTCGACCGGTTGCGATCGGCACGCGACGTGCCGGACGCGTCGCTGCATCCCGAATTGATACCCGGCCCGCTGGTGCTGTCGGCCACCGACCCTGCCCAGCCATACGGAGCCGCGCTTGATTGGCCCGAATCTGCCGGCCGGCCCAGTCGCGCTGCGGGGGCCATGGTGGTGCTGCGCAGTGGACTGCCGCTGGTGTGGTTCGATCGTCGTTCGTCGCACCTCGTCACGTTCCCTGCGTGGGTCGACAGCAGTTGGGCCGATGCGCTGGCGACATTGGTCAAAGATGGCAGGCAACGCTCGATCGAGGTTCGCAAGGTCAACGGTGCACCCGTTGATCGCCAAGGCATCGAATCGGTGGCGCTGCTCGCCGCCGGGTTCGTCGAGGGCTATCGCGGCTTCGTGATGCGCGCGGTCTGACTTGCGCGGAGCGCTGTTGGGCGCGATAAATGAAATCCCGTTGCCACAATCGCGCCCGCGCAACTGCGGGATGGCAGGGCTCGATAGCGGCGGTGTGGCGGTGGGATCGTCGCGGTCAGTCGTGCACGGCGCGCAGGCCGGCCCAGGCCAGGTCGGCGACTTGCTGGCCCAACACCAGCGGGTCGAACGAACGGCCCTGCTCGACCAAGCGTCGGCTGACGCCTTCGGCCAGGCCGACCAGGCCGTGCGCCAACGTGCGTCGGTGATCAGCACCGATGTTGGCGGCGATCAACGGGGCAATTGCGTCGGCGGCCCCGGCGGTGATGCGGCGGATGGCTTGCGTCGACTCCTCGTCGCGGCTGGCCCGCGATCCGAACAGCAAGAGAAAGGCGTCGTGGTCGTCGGCGACCCATTGGAAATAGGCGAGGAAGCCCTGCTCGGTCTGCTGGCGTCCGCTGGCGACCCCGGCGGTCGCCTTGGTGATGGCGGTCAGCAGGCGGTTGCCAACCTCGTCGAGCAGCGCCATGTAGAGGTCTTGCTTGCTGTCGAAGTGCTGGTAGAGCACTGGCTTGGTGACCCCGGCCGCTTCAGCGACGTCGTTCATCGAGGCACCATGGAAGCCGTTGCGGGCGAAAACTTCGACGGCGACGTCGAGGATCTGTTCGCGGCGGGCCGGAGCTGGAAGACGGATACTCATACGTGTTACCTCAGAGTAACAACAGCAGACCCTGTGACGGAAATGAGTTGCTACAGACCGCGCTCGCGGTCGTCGCGTTCGGCGGCTTTCACTGCGTAGCCCAGCACGATTGCAGGGGCCAGCAACACTGAGCCGACGATCATCGAGCCGATGACGATTGCCGATACCGCCGAGTTGAAGCTGACGATGAAACCGATCACAAACGTGGCGATGGCGATGCCGAAACAGAGGTACCCGAGGCGATTGGCCAATCGTGTCCAGCGGGCAACCTGGCGACGTCGAGCGCGGACGGGATCGGTCATCACAGACTGATCATCACAGATTCGCCGTCACAGATTGGGCGGCAGCAGTCGGTTGATGTTCTCGTAGAAGAAGTACAACGAGAGGACGAACGGGACGAAGCCGGAGAGCACGCCGACCCAATAACGACGAGCCTTGCGGCTGGCCCAGTGGATCCCGTAGGCAATCGCTGCCAGGACCAGTCCCCACATGATCGACGGTGCGATGGCGCTCGAGTCGCTGAACCAGCCATCGCTGAAGGCGTCGGGCGTCGCGGTCGCCGTGCGGTTCGGCTGCGGGACGGCGCTGTCGCCAGGGGCCGTGTCGCCAGTGCCGGAGCTGGCCGCCGTGGTGTTGGCCGGGTTTGTTTCCGTTGGGGCGACGGTGTCGACGATGGTCACAAGATCCTCGTCGGGGAGGGTGGCTCCAGCGTCGCCGGGATCGGTGGTGGCCACCACCGGTGCCGATTCCGTCAAGGTGTCGGACTGGTCGGGCGCCAATTCGGAACGTACGACGATTCGGTTCTTTGCCGAGTAACGAGGCGTGCACGACACCAGCGTGAGGGTTGCCTTGGTGACGTCGGTCGTGGGGATCACCGCGGCGTAGTCCTCCGGCGCGACGATCTCGGTGCCGGTCACGTTGTACACGTAGCGACCGTTCAACGTCGTGACGATGATCTCGTCGCCGGGCTGCAACTTGTCGATGTCGAAGAACGGGGCGAGGTGCGTGGTGCGGTGGCCGGCGATTGCCGCATTGCCCAGTTGACCCGGCAGCGGCGTCTCCGGGAAATGCCCGGGTCCCTTCGTCAGGGCCTCGGCGGTCGCCCCTTCGACGACGATGCGGTTGAGGCCCATCCGCGGGATCTCGAGCCGGGCGACGCCCTTCTCGGTAGCAGGAATCGGCTTGGCGGCAGCGAGAACCGGCGCGGTCGTCGTGGTCGGTACACCAGGGTCGACCGGCACCGTGCTGTCGGCGGTCGGCGGCGCGCTGGTCGGGACCGCCGTCGTGGTCGTCGATGACGATCCCGCCTGGGCGCCGGCGATCAGTTGGTCGAACTCCCTCGAGAGCGATCGCTGGGCCTGCGCAGTCTGGATTCCGGTACCCCACAGCTGGTACGCCACGAACGCGAACATCAACAGACCGAGGGTGATCAGGGCGCGACCGACGAGGCCGACCACCCAGCGCCAGTCGCGGGGCGGCTTTGGGCGATCCCAGTGGCTGACTTTCTCGTGACTTGCTGGTGGCTTTTCCGACATAAGGCAATCGATTCGACGAATGGGCGCTGGATTGACCAGAGCTTGACGCTCATCGAACCAACGCTTGACGCTATCGGCACGATCGAGTCGCAGCTTGACTACCGGTAGCGTTGCCACGTCCTATGGAGACGGATCCGGTCGTTCAACTCGTCGACGTCGTAGCCGTCCTCGATCGCTTCCCGGCGTTGGCCGGTGCAACGCTGACCGTGCAGCGTGGTGAGATCGTGCTCCTGCAGGGTCCGAACGGTGCGGGCAAGACCACGCTGCTGCGGCTGTGTGCCGGGCTGTTGCCGCCAACGAGGGGTTCGGCGATGGTGCTCGGCCTCGACTTGGCCGAGCAGCGCCAGGATGTTCGCTCACGGGTCGGATTCCTGGGCCACTCCAATGGCCTCTACGTCGATCTCACGGTCAACGACAACGTCACATTTTGGGGGGCGACAGTGGGGGCGTCGGATGCCGAGATCAAGGGCGCTGTCGAGCGCATGGGGCTTGGCGACCGACTCGTCGACGTGCCGGTACGCAAGCTGTCGGCAGGGCAGCGACGTCGTACAGCGCTGGCGTGCCTGATTGCCCGCCGAGCTGAGCTGTGGCTGCTCGACGAGCCGCATGCCGGGCTCGACGCCACCGGACGCGACGAACTCGACATCGTGTTGCGAGCCGCAACGGCCGCTGGCGCGACGATGATCGTGGCCAGCCACGAGTTGGATCGAGCCGGTGCCTTGGCGACGCGAGTCGTCGATGTGGTCGGCGGGCAGGTCCGCGACCGGATCGGCGGCACGTCGTGAACAGCCTCAGCGTGACCCGGCTGGTCGCGGCCAAGGATCTGCGCATCGAGCTTCGCAGCCGCATCCTGATCAATCAGGTTCTGCCGTTTGGCGCGATCGTGATGGTGTTGTTCGCCTTTGCCCTCGACAAGGACGACCTGCTGGCCCGCGTCGCACCAGGGCTTGTGTGGCTCGCAACGCTGTTCAGCATGCTGGTAGTCGTGCAGCGCTCATTCGCCATCGAGGTCGGAGACGGAGCGCTCGATGCTCTGCGCACGGCGGGCGTGCCGGCGCAAGGCATCTATTTCGGCAAGGCCTTGGCGCTCACATTGCAACTGGTTTTGCTCGAAGCGTTGCTGTTCGTGGCCGCCTTTGTGCTCTACAACAGTCGCGTCGATCTCGACGGCATGGCGTTGCTCATCACAAGCGCGCTAGCCGCTTCCTGCGGACTGGGCTTGGTCGGTACGCTCTATGGCGGTCTCACCACCGGGACCAAAGGTCGCGAATCACTATTGCCGTTGCTGTTGCTCCCGGTCGTGGCGCCAGTTCTGATCGGTTCGACCCGAGCGACCGAAGCGGCACTCGACGTAGGAGGAATTTCGATGCGGGAAGGCTGGGCATGGGTGGCACTGCTGGTCACGTATGCGTTGCTGTTTGGCATCGGTGGCTCCATCGCCTTCGGCCCACTGGTGGACGACGCCGTATGAGCGAGATCGTGCGACGGCCCACAGGTACCCGAATGTCGAGGGCGCTCGGCATCGCCACCCTCATCGGCCTGGCTTGGTTCACGGCCTTCGGGTTGTTCTTGTCGCCCGACGACGCTGTGCAGCGCAAGGGTGTGCGCATTCTCTACATCCACGTACCCAGCGCTTGGTTGGCATATCTGGCGTTCATCGTCACGGCCGTCAGCAGCGCCGCGTATCTGTCGAAGCGGACCCGCTCGCTCGCCTGGGATCGTCTGGCCGGGGCCAGCGCCGAGGTCGGCGTGTTGTTCATGGGAATCACCTTGCTGACGGGCAGCCTGTGGGGTCGAGTCTCGTGGGGTGTCTATTGGGTGTGGGATTCGCGGGTCACCACGACGGCGTTCTTGTTCGTCACCTACCTCGGGTATCTCGCCGTGCGTGGTCTGGGTGGAAGCCATCACCAACGCGCCCGGCGCAGTGCGGTCGTTGCGCTGCTCTCGGTTCTGGAAATCCCGCTGGTGCACTTCAGCTTGCAATGGTGGCGGCCGCTCCATCAGCAGGAGAGAATCGCCAAGGGCAAGCTCGATAACTTGATGCTGTTCAGCCTGTTCATCGGTGTAATCGTGTTCACGCTGCTGTACGTCTGGCTGGTGCTGCATCGTCAGCGGGTGATGGCGATGCAGGACGCCCTCGATGATCACGGTCTCGAGTTCGCCATTGCCGAGCGCCGTGAAGAGGCCAACATCTAATGGAGACCGGGTTCGTGATCGTCAGTTACGTCGCCACCTTTGGCGGTATCGGTGTGCTGTCGCTGGTGATGTTCCGTAGGGCAAGGGCGCTTGCTCAGCGCCTGCCACCAGAGGACCGCCCGTGGACCTGAGTCCTCGTCACACCACCACCACTGCAACGGGGTCCGCACCCCGGCACCGAAACCGGCGTGCCATCGTGCTCCTCGTCGTGGTGCTGCTGGCCGGTGGGGTCGTCGTGACCAAATTCCTCACCTCGGCCATCGACTTCTACTGCAACGTCGACGAGGTGGGCCAAAAGAGTGGTTGCGAGACCGGTCGCCGGTTGCGTATTCAAGGCACGGTGGAGGAGGGATCCGTTGAGCAGGTCGGCTCGGTCACGACCTTCATGATCACGTTCAAGGATGTGGAGATGAACGTCCGCTACGAAGGAGACCCTGGCGGGTTGTTCCAGGAGTGCATCCCGGTGGTCGTCCACGGCGTCGTCGACGCGGCTGGCACGTTCCAAGGTGACAAGCTCGAGGTGAAGCACAGCAACGAGTACGCCGCGGATAACCCGGATCGTCTCGACGAGGCGAGATCAGCGGCATGTTCGCAGCTGCAAGCCTGAACGGCCTCGTCGGCCACGCCGCTCTGATCGTCGGTTTGGCGGCCAGCGTGTTCGGGGCATTGGGCCTGGCCATTGCGACGGCCATTGGCGACAAGCGTTTGCTGCGCTCGATCGCCAACTACGCCTGGCTGGCACTGGGTGGCGCTGTCATCGCTGTTGTCGTTATGGAACGGGCGCTCATCACCCGCGACTTCTCCCTTGCCTACATCCAACAGGTCGGTTCGCGCGACACCCCCGTGCTGTACAACGTCACCGCGTTATGGAGCGCGTTGGAAGGCAGCATTCTGCTGTGGCTGTTGATCCTGGCGATCTATACCGCGGTGATCATGCGCCGCAACCGCCGCCGCCTCGACGACCCGCTGGTGGCCTGGGCGCTGGTCGTGATGTTCGTGGTCACGGCGTTCTTCTTCCTGTTGTCGTTCGGCCCGATCGACGCGTTCAAGAGTGGTCCGGTTCCCAACTTCAACCGCTGCTGCCTCGGCCCCAACCCGCTGCTGCAGAACCACATCCTCGTGTTGTTCCACCCGCCGATTCTGTATCTCGGTTTCGTGGGATTCACGGTCCCGTTCGCCTTCGCGATCGCCGCGCTGATCACCGGCAGGGTGGGTGAGGGTTGGCTGATGGCCACGCGTCGCTGGGCGCTGTACGCGTGGGGATTCCTGACTGTCGGCATCTTGCTGGGCGGATGGTGGAGCTACGAGGTGCTCGGTTGGGGCGGCGTGTGGGGTTGGGATCCGGTTGAGAATGCCAGCTTCCTTCCTTGGCTGACCGGCACGGCATACCTGCATTCGGTGCTGGTACAGGAGCGCCGCGGCATGCTGCGCGTCTGGAACATCAGCCTGCTGGTGGCCACGTTCTCGCTGACGATTCTCGGCACGTTCATCACACGCAGCGGCGTGTTGCAGAGCGTGCACGCATTCAGCAATGGCACGATTGGGCCGTACCTGCTGGGGTTCTTCGGTGTCGTCGTTGCCGTCTCGCTGACGTTGATCGGGTGGCGCGGTGACCGTTTGCGGTCGCCCGGCGCGATCGACTCGCCCGTGTCGCGTGAGGGTGCCTTCCTGGCCAACAACGTGATCTTCACCGTGTTCGCCTTTATCGTCCTGCTCGGTACGATTTTCCCGCTGATCGTCGAGGCCCTGCAGGATCGTCAGATCGCGGTCGGGCCACCATTCTTCGACCGATTGTCGATGCCGATCGGGATCACGTTGCTGTTCCTCATGGCCGTGGCTCCCGTGCTGCCGTGGCGCAAAGCCAGCACGGAGTTGCTGCGCGACCGTTTGTTCTGGCCGGCGTGGTGCGGTGCCGGCGCACTGGCGATCAGCGTGCTGGTCGGCGCCGACGGATTGGCGCCGCTGCTGGCTTTCTTCCTCGGCGGCTTCGCCGCCGGCGCCGCTTCGCGGCAACTGTTGCTCGCGTTGCGTCGACAGGGCTGGCACGGCCTTGTCGGCAGGGCCAACGGCGGCATGATCGTGCACCTCGGGGTTATCATCATCGCGGTCGCCCTGGCCGCTTCGAACAGCTACACGAGGCTTGCCGAATTCACGCTGCAACCGGGGGTACCGGTGTCGTTCGGCGGGCACACGTTCGAACTCGTCGAGCTGCAGCAGTTCACCGATGCTCGCTCGACGGGGGTCAAGGCGTTGATCCGTATTGATGGTGGAAAAGCGTACGCACCGGCCATCACCACGTTCACCAACTTCGGCACCAAGATCCCCACGCCCAGCGTGCGCAACAGCTTGTGCAACGACTTGTACCTCACGCTGGAGCCGAGCGTGCGCTTCGATGGCACCGAGGCGCCTGTCAAGATCTTCATCAAGCCTCTGGTCGTGTGGTTGTGGATCGGCGGGATGATGATGGCGGTCGGCACGGTGCTTGCGGGGTTCCCCGGCCGGCGTCGCCGCGTGCCCACCGACCCGGTGTCGGCCCCGATCGATCTCGAGCCGGCCGGTGTCTGAGCCACTCGTCGCCGACAAGCGCAGCGGCCGGCGGATAGCGCCGTTCATCTCGCTGGCCGTCGCTGCGGTCGCCGCCGCATTGTTCGTCGTACTGGCCAGTGGCGACGCGGACAAGCCCGACGTCACGTCGTCATTTCTGTACGGCAAGCCGGCGCCCGTTGTCGTCAGCACGACACTCGACGGCCAAACCTTCGACCTCAGCCGGCGCAAGGGCAGTTGGGTGGTGCTCAACTTCTTCCAATCGACCTGCTTGCCGTGCAAGGCCGAGCATCCCGAGCTGGTTGCATTCGCAGCGCAGCAGGCCGGGATCATCGATGGCGCCGAGCTGTACTCGATCGTCTTCGACGACTCCGATGAGGCAGTCTCGAAGTGGTTCGCCGAGCAGGGCGGTTCGTGGCCGATCGTCAAGGACGACGACGGCCAGATCGCCACCAACTTCGGCGTCGCCCAGGTGCCAGAGACCTGGATCATCGACCCCTCCGGCATCGTCGTCAGTCGCTACGCCTCGACGATCACCGCCGACTCGTTGGCCACCGACCTGCAGCTGCTTCGCCAGGCCTACGGATGACCCGGTCGCTGAAAGCGTGGCCGAGTTGGGTATTGCTCGTCCTGGTTGTCGGTGGTCTGCTGGCGGTGGGCGCGGCGCGCGATTCGGGCCCGCGATCACCGAAAGAACGGGTCGAAGAAATCAGTCGCCGCCTGGCGTGCCCCATCTGCGATGGCGAGAGCGTGTTCGAATCGCGCAACGCCGACTCGCAAGCGATCCGCATCGAGATCGCGCGGCAGGTCGATGCCGGCACCGTGAGCGACGATCAGATCATCAACTTCATCGAGCAGCGATTCGGCAGCAAGGTACTGCTTGTACCTCGTGCCACCGGTATCGATGCGCTGGTGTGGGCTCTGCCAGTTGCTGCGTTGGTCTGTGCCGTCGTAGGGCTCGGGGTGGCGTTCCGTCGTTGGAAGGCGGCAGCCGACGCCATCCCCGACGACGCCGATCGGGAGCTGGTCGCTGCCGCGTTGGCCAACGATGCTGAGGGCCCCGGGGTCCAGGACACGTGAACCCCGATCAGCTGGCGGAATTGGAGGAACAGCGGCGCTTTCTGTTGCGATCGATCATCGACCTCGACCGCGAGCATCGCTACGGCGATGTCGACGATCACGACTACGCGACGCTACGCGACGGATACACAGCGCGAGCCGCGTCGGTACTGCGGGCGATCGAGGCCGGGTGCACCGAGGCTCCGCAGCTACGACAGCGGCACCCTCGCGTGTTCGCCGCGTGGATCGTCGGCACCCTGGTCGTGGCTTCGCTGGCCGGATGGTTGGTCGCCCGAACGTCAGGTCAGCGCCTGCCCGGGCAGGCGATCACCGGCGGGTTGCCAGGCGACGAGGTCGCGCTGAAGCTTGCCGAAGCGCGGCAGTTCCTCGGCGTCGATCCCCAGCAGGCGATCCTGCGATATCAGCAGGTCCGCGAACTCGATCCCGACAATGCCGAGGCCTTGACCTACATGGGCTGGTTGATCGCCCAGAGCGGCTCAGCGGACGCGGCGGCGTCGGGGGCGGAGTTCTTGCGTGGGGCGATCACACTCGATCCGACCTATGCCGATCCCCACTGCTTCTTGGCGATCACCTCGGCAGACTTTCTGCAACCGCCTGATATCGAGACGGCGCGCAGCGAAG
>JANPBZ010000006.1:0-1884 GCA_031430695.1 Ilumatobacteraceae bacterium | reverse complement strand
TGGACTACGTGTACCAGGAACGCCGCCCGAAGGACGTGCCGATCTACATCGGCGCCACCGGGATGAAGATGATGGAACTCGCGGGCGAGATCGCCGACGGTGTGGTGCTGAACTACCTGGTGTCGCCCGAGTACAACCAGCGGGCCATCGAGGCACTGCAGATCGGGCTCGATCGATCCGGTCGCACCTTGGCCGACATCGATCGCCCGCAGCTGGTGGTCTGCTCGGTGCACGAGGATCGCCAGACGGCTCTCGACATGGCCCGGCTGATGGTCACGCAGTACCTCGGTCAGCAACCCCACATCATGAAGGCGTCGGGTGTGCCGCAGAGCCTGCTCGATCGGGTTGGTGACGTCCTGACCTGGCCGGCCACGCACGAACAGGTGGTCGCCGCATCGAAGTTGGTGCCCGACGAGATCGTGCAGATGCTGACCGCCTCGGGCACGCCGGCCGAGGCTCGCGACCGTGTCTCGCACTACATCCGCAACGGGTGCACGTGCCCGATCCTGTACCCCTTGGGCGACGTCTACGCGATGATCGACGCCTTCGCCGGCTGGACCGCAAGCTAGCGCTAGCGAGATACCTAACCTTCGAAGGTGGATGTCGATGAGGTTCTCGTTCGCCGCTTGGAGGCGACCGCGGCGACAGCCAGTCTTGACCTGATCGATGCGCTGAGACGACTCGATCCGGCGAGCGCAGCGGCTGGTCGCAGGTTTTTCGGCGGCGCGCTGATCGCCATGGGCCGGGGCCGATACGTGAATCGGGCGATTGGTGTCACCATCGATGAGTTGTCGTCGGACGATGCCGATGCGATCGAGCAGTTCTTCATCGAGCGGAGGCTGAATCCGATGGTGGAGTTGTCGTCGTGGGCGCCGCCGTCGACGCTTGCCCAGTTGGCCGGGCGCGACTTCGTCGCCCGATGGTTCAGGTCGGTCTTCGCGCTGATGCCGTCGGCCCGGCTTGCGCGGTCGACCGATCTGCGGATCGAACGGGTCGGTGGCCACGACCAGGAGCGGTGGCTCGCGGTGTTCAACAAAGGGTTCGACGCCGAGCACGGCGAAGCGCGGGTGGCCAATGACGAGATCGGCAGGGCCAGCTTCATCCTGCCGAACTCCGAGATATTCCTTGCCTGCGTGGACGGCGAGGATGTTGGTTGTGGCTCGATGCAGATCGTCGATGGTGTTGCCTGGCTCGGTGGCGCCGCCACGGTGCCGGCATTCCGGAAGCGCGGTGTGCAAGCGGCGCTCGTGGCGCACCGATTGCAACTCGCTGCCGACGCACGTTGCGACCTGGCTGCGGTGACCGCTCTCTCCAACGGGCCGTCGGCGCGCAACATTGTTCGGCTGGGATTTCAGCACACCCACACGCAAGTTGTGGTTGAACGGAAGGCAACCTTTGACGCCAAGTCGGCGTCTGAATAAGCAATGAAGCCGATCACCAGCTTGCAACCGGATCACGAATTGAGTGTCGAGCCGGTGCCAGCAATCGTGTCCTGCGACATCGGATTCGACGAGTTGTTCGCTACTCAACGAGATGCGACGACCCGGTTGGCATATCTGCTGACGGGCTCGGCAAGCCACGCCGATGAGGCAGTTCAGGAATCGTTCGCTCGCGTGTACGAGCGTTGGAACGCCATCGACTCGCCACCGGCGTTTGTCAGCCAGGCTGCTGGTGGTCTCGGCTGTGCTGGGGTCGCCAAATCCCCCGACGCCGGTCGCTGTCACAACGAGCGCGGTCGGGTAGTCGGCCGTTCATGCGGCGAGTGTTTTGGGTGGGTCGTGGCATTGGGTGGTTCCGTCGGGGTGGGTGATGGTGAGTGTGCGGTCGGGGGACAAGGTGAGTTGCCAGCTGCCTTCGTGGGCGTAGTGGTGGTGTTTCGAGCAC
>JANPBZ010000005.1:0-14250 GCA_031430695.1 Ilumatobacteraceae bacterium | reverse complement strand
CACATCGACAAGTACGCGTTCACCGTGCCGTTCGTGTGTGGCGCCACCAACCTCGGCGAGGCACTGCGGCGCATCAGCGAGGGGGCCTGTCTGATCCGCTCGAAGGGCGAAGCCGGCACCGGCAACATCGTCGAAGCTGTGCGCCATCTGCGCAACATCATCGGCGACATCCGCAAGGTCGGCCAGGCCGATTCTGCCGAACTGTTCCAGTGGGCCAAGCAGCTTCAGGCACCGCTGCCGTTGGTGCAAGAGATCGCCGAATCCGGCTGGCTGCCCGTTCCCTTGTTCTGTGCCGGGGGCATCGCCACACCGGCCGATGCCGCGCTGGCAATGCAGCTTGGTGCCGAGGCCGTGTTCGTCGGCTCAGGTATTTTCAAGAGCGACGATCCCGCCCCGCGGGCCAAGGCCATCGTCGAAGCAACGACGCATTTCCGCGACGCAGACATCCTCGCCAAGGTCAGCCGGGGCCTCGGCGCCCCGATGACCGGCATCGCCATGGACGAGATCAATCAGCGGTACGCGGAGCGCGGCTGGTAGTCATGTCCCAGGGGGGCGGGCCCGATCGGCTAGTCGGTGTGTTAGCTCTACAGGGCGCATTCACGGCGCATCAACGCGCCCTCGAGTCCGCCGGAGCGACAACTCGTCAGGTGCGCCAGCCGCGTGACCTTGTCGGTCTGGATGCCCTCGTGATGCCAGGTGGCGAAAGCACGACGATGTCGCGGCTGCTGACCACGTCCGGGTTGTTCGACGACGTCAAGGAGATGCTGAGCGATGGACTGCCGGTGCTGGGGACGTGCGCGGGAATGATCCTGTTGGCCACGGAGGTGCTGGACGGTCGGCCGGATCAACTCAGTTTCGGTGCGATTGACATGTCGGTTCGCCGCAACGGCTACGGACGGCAGGTCGACAGCTTCGAGACCGATCTCGATGTGGTTGGCCTCGATCGCCCATACCACGCAGTTTTCATACGCGCTCCCAAGGTTGTCGCGATCGGCGCGAACGTCGAGGTGCTAGCCCAATACGATGGTGTGCCGGTCGTAGCTCGACAGGGTCATGTGATGGTGGCATCGTTTCACCCTGAACTCACGGGCGACGCACGGCTGCACGCCAGATTTCTGCAGGAGGTTTAGGCCATGTCAGGCCATTCGAAGTGGGCGACCATCAAGCACAAGAAGGGCGCGGCCGATCAGGCTCGCGGCAAGCTCTTCGCCAAGATGGCCAGGCAACTGGAGGTGGCCGCGCGCGAGGGCGGCGGGGATCCGACCTCCAACGCCACGTTGCGAACGGCCATGCTGAAGGCCAAGGCCGGACAGATGACGAATGACGCGATCGATCGAGCGATCAAGCGCGGCACCGGAGAAGACGACGGCCGCACCTACGAGGCAATCACCTATGAGGGTTACGCGCCTGGGGGAGTGGCGCTGTTGATCGACGTGCTCACCGACAACCGCAACCGCACGGGGGCCGAGGTTCGCAACATCTTCTCCAAGCTGGGCGGATCGATGGCCGAGCCCGGTGCCGTCGGTTGGCAGTTCACCCGACGCGGCGTCATCGTGGTGACGAGTGGCGACGAAGACAGCGTGATGATGGCCGCCCTCGAAGGCGGTGCCGACGATGTGTCGAGTGACGGCGATGGCTTCCGGGTCACCTGTGACCCATCCACGGTGTACGACGTGCGCGATGCGCTGCAGGCTGCAGGGTTCGCAGTCGAGTCGGCGGAAAGCACCATGGTCGCGAGCCTGTTGGTCGAGGTCACCGATACCAACGATGCCCGCAAGATCCTGCGGATCGTCGACGCATTCGAAGACAACGATGATGTGCAAGACGTGTACAGCAACTTCGACATCAGCGATGAACTGATGGAGGCGGTCGAGGCATGAGCGTAGGGATCGGCGACAAGGCTCCGCCGTTCAGCCTGCCGGCAACCGGCGGTTCGACGATCTCCCTGGTCGACTACGCCGGCATGGCGGTGGTGTTGGTCTTCTATCCGGGCGATGACACGCCCGTCTGCACGAAGCAGTTGAATTCGTACAGCCGCGATCTCGACGAGTTCGAATCGCTCAATGCCCAGGTCCTTGGGATCTCGGCCCAGGGTGTCGACAGCCACGAGATGTTCGCCGGCAAGCAGGGTCTGAAGTTCCCACTGCTGGCAGACACCGACAAGGCAGTGGCCGGGCTGTACGGCACGCTGGGCCCGCTCGGGTTCCCGCGCCGCAGCGTGTTCATCGTCGACAAGCATGGTGTCATCCGCTACGCCCACCGGGCAATAGCCGGTCTGACGTATCGCCCAGTGAGCGAACTCGTCGAGGTGTTGAGTTCGCTGTAGCAGCGATCACCCACTACGAGCCCGGTGGGTACTACAGTACGAACCTGTGTTCGTCCCGCAACGCGTCTTGGGTATCGACCCCGGCCTCACCCGATGTGGGTATGCCGTGCTCGATAGCACGGGTCCCGGGGCGCCAAAGGCCTTGTCGCTCGGTGTGCTGCGCACGCCGCCTACCGATGCGTTGCCACAACGACTCGCTGCGCTACAAGCCGAGATCGTTGCCTTGCTACGCGAGTTCCGGCCCGACGTGGTCGCCGTCGAGCAGGTCTTCTTCCAGGTCAACGTGCGCACGGCGATGAGTGTTGGGCAGGCCAGCGGTCTTGCCTTGGCCGAGGCTGCCGCATTCGGTTGCCAGGTTGTGCAGTACACCCCCAATCAGGTCAAGAGCTCGGTCGCCGGGTGGGGTGGGGCCGACAAGGCCCAGGTGCAGAAGATGGTGCAGGTGCGGCTCGGCTTTTCCGCTCCGCCGCGGCCGGCTGACGCCGCCGACGCCGCAGCGTTGGCGCTCTGTCACCTGTCCTCGGCGCCGCTTCGTCGCCACATCGACGCGATCACAAAGGCGGTCGCAGGATGATCGGTTCGCTGCGAGGTTCGGTGCTCGAACGTCTCGACGACGGTCGGGTTCTGGTCGAGGTCGGTGGCATCGGCTATCTCGTCACGGTCACGCCACGCACGTTGGCCGAGCTCGAACCGACGTCGCCGGTCTTCCTCTACATCCACCACCACATTCGTGAAGACGCCCAAACGCTGTTCGGCTTCCTGCGCCGCGACGAGCGCGCCGCATTCGACGTGCTGATCGCCACTCACGGCATCGGTCCGGCATTGGCCGTCGCCATCCTTGGCACCCATTCGCCCACTGCCCTTGTCGACATCGTCGCCGGCAGCGATCTCGGCGCTCTGACGCTGGTGCCGGGTGTCGGTAAGAAGACCGCCGAGCGACTGCTGGTCGAGCTGCGTAATCGACTCAATCTGCCCATGCTCGACCCGCTGACCAACCGTGGCGGCGGCAGTACCGCGATCGGCAACGTTCGTGAGGCATTGTCCGGCCTGGGCTACGCGCCCGAAGAGATCCGCGACGCAATGCGCGAGTTGTCGGATTCGGCCTCGGCGGAGGAACTGCTCCGCGATGCCCTGCGACTGTTGGGAGTACGACGTGCGTGAGGAGTTCCTTGACCCATCGCCTGCCGACGACGTCGAAGAAGCTGACGAAGCGGGGCTACGACCGCGACGGCTCAGCGAGTTCGTCGGCCAAGGAGAGTTGAAGGAGCACCTCACGATCGTGCTCGAGGCGGCCAAGATGCGCGGCCAACCGGCCGATCATCTCTTGCTGGCGGGGCCACCTGGGCTCGGCAAGACAAGCCTGGCCGGCATCGTCGCAGTCGAGATGGGCGTGCACATGCACATCACGTCGGGCCCAGCGCTCGAACGGGCCGGTGATCTAGCGGCCATCCTCACCAAGCTCGGCGACGGCGACGTGCTGTTCATCGACGAAATCCACCGCCTCTCGCGCGTCGTCGAAGAAATTCTGTACCCGGCGATGGAGGATTTCCAGCTCGACATCGTCGTGGGCAAAGGCCCGGCCGCGTCGTCGATTCGGCTCACGCTTCCGCCCTTCACGCTGGTCGGCGCGACCACGCGCACCGGCATGATCACCGGCCCGCTGCGCGACCGCTTCGGCCTGGTTGCCCGCCTCGACTACTACGCCGACGACGAGTTGGAAACAATCGTGCGCCGTGCCGCCGGCATCCTGCACGTCAGCATCACACCCGAGGCGGCGTGGGAGATCGCCCGCCGCTCGCGAGGCACCCCGCGTATCGCCAACCGCCTGCTGCGTCGCGTTCGCGATTACGCCGAAGTACGCGGCGACGGAACCATCTCGGTGACGACCGCCCAGGATGGCTTGAAGTTGTTCGGCGTCGATGGTCGTGGCCTCGACAAGGTTGACCGGGCGATCCTGAGCGCAATCTGCAAGCAGTTTCATGGAGGCCCGGTCGGCCTCAGCACGCTAGCCATCAGCATCGGCGAACAACCCGAGACCGTCGAAGACATGTACGAGCCGTTCCTGATCCAGCAAGGAATGCTTGCCCGCACGCCTCGGGGTCGCGTTGCCATGGCCGCCGCCTACGAACACATCGGGTTGGCGCCACCCGCTGGCGGCGGCACGCCCACCTCATCCCTGTTCGACTGACCCTCGCCCGACTCAGCCGAGTTGGGCCGCCATCCACTCGGTGACGACGGCGAGCACCTCGGCGTTGTTGAGCTCGAACATCGAGCCATGGCTGTTGCCGTGTACGCCATGCTCGGCGAGGTCGATGTGCACCGCATCGCAGCCCGCTTGCTGCAGGAACTCGACCAGCGGTCCGTCGGTGAAGCGGAATACGGATGCTTCCCCCGACACCACGGCGATCGGTACCTTGGCGAGATTCGAGAGTTTCCGGGCGGGCTCGTTCTGCAACACGGTGGCGGGTGCGCCCGGAGCCGGTGGCTCGTGCGCATCCAGGCTCAACTCGCTCAATGAGGACACGGGTGGGTCGAAGGTCATCGGTGCCGCGGCCACACCCCATTGGAGGGTGTCGGGACCGAACATCGTGTTGAACGCCGGCCCGATCGGCTCGAGTTGCACCAGGGCAACAACGAGGTCAGGCCGTGCATCGGCTACGAGGAAACCCGCTGGGCCACCGAGCGAGTTGCTGACCACGAATGCCGGGCCGATCCGATCGAGGAGTTCGACCAGTCGCTGCTGCTCCAGGCCCTGACGGTCTGCGGCATCGGCTGCAAACGGCCCGGTCGAGGCCAGGAACTGCAACAGCGCGGCGTCGTTCGGATCGTCGCGGTTGCCCGGCCACTGCGTGTGCAGACCGGCGAACGGCATGGCGCCGGGGCCATCGGTGGGAGGAACGAAGATGCCGGTCAGTACCTCGATCGGCAGTGGTGGTCCCATCGGACCGAGCGAGTCGGGAATGTACGGCGAGCGGCCATGGCCAGGCCGGTCGACGACGTAGACCACCCAACCTTGCTCGACCAGCAGCGTGGACCATCCAGGGCGGCCGTCAGGTGTGCCCAGATAGTCGAGGCCCTGCCCGCCACCGCCGTGGACCAGCACGATCGGGTACGGCTTGGTGACCTCGACCGGTGCCTCCCAGTACACGAACATCTGGCCACGGGCTGCCCCGGTGGCAGGGTCGGGCTCGGCGCCGAGCCAGAAATGCCCGCGCCGTGAGGTGACTGGCGCTGATTCCGCGGGTGGTTTGGCCGGCGGGCCGGACTGAAAACGAGACATCATTCTCCTTGAGATGGCGAGCGGTCGGCCGACCATACCGCGCCGGACCCGCCGGTCATCTGACGAAGCGAATCACCGAGTCGAGCGGTTGATCCGGTCGACCAGCTTCCTCGGTGCCAGCAGGCAATAGCTCTCGATCGCGAGCACGGCCGGGTCGTGGCCTACACGCGTATGCGCACGCTGAGACAGGTGACGCACCCTTCGAGCTTCTGGAACTCGCCGATGTCCACCTCGACCGGTTGGTATCCCATCGACCGGTAGAGCTCGGCAGATCGTGGGCAGTCGGCGGCCATCAACAAGTGACCATCGCCGAGCAGCACGACGTGGGAGCCGGATTCCTCTGGCGTTGGCAGGAACTTCGGGAACATCGCCGCATCGTCGACCGCATCGGGCCAACCGACGACGGTGCCGTCGGGCAGCGCTGTGATCGCCGACTTCAGATGGAGCACCCTCGTGACCGGCACTGCCACGACCGTCGCACCCTTCGGTCGCAGGTGGTCGGACAGCTGGGAGATGCCCTCGGTGTTCGTCCTTCCGCCGAGCCCGACGTACACCGTGTTGCCGACCTTCAGCACGTCACCTCCGTCGAGAGTTCCGGGTGGCTCGATCCTGGCCGATCGGATGCCCAGCCGGGCAATGGTCTCGTCAACAGCGATCGTCTCGGGCTGGCGTGAGGGCGCGCCCGGCAGCGAGATCACGGCGAGATCGTCGAACATCACGATGGTGTCTTCGATGAACACCGCGTCGGCACAATCATCGGCTGGAGGTACCTCGATGATCTCCCATCCGTGGCGATCGAGCGCATCGACGTATCCATGCCACTGTCGTGTGGCGACATCGACATCGACATCGACGCGTTCGAAGTGCGTCAACAAACCTTCCGGCAACCGAGGGCCGGGTCGACGGACGAGTGCCCTCACGCCGGAAGGTGGGTCGTCAGCAACGACATCGTCTTGGCCCAGGCTGCGTTCGCCGCGCCTTCGTTGTAGAACATCGCACTCTCGTGATTGTCGAAGGCGTGACCGGCATTCTCGACGTTCAGCAAGAAGCCCGGTCGACCGGCAAGCGCGGCGCCGACCGTGTCGACGCCCTCGTTGGGAATGTACGGGTCGTTGTTGCCGAAATGGAACAGGGTCGGACACGAAACCTGGTCGATCATGCCGATCATCGATGGCACACCGGAGCCGTAGTAGCTGACGCAGCAACTCGGCTCCGCATTGGCTGCGACGCCCCAGGCCACCGTGCCGCCGAGGCAGAACCCCAGCACCGCCGGTGCGGAGGTGATCCCTGGCTGAGCGCGAAGGTGAGCAACTGCGGCCGCACAATCAGCGATCGCGTTCGGGAAGTCGAACTGCTGCACCTTCTCCAGCGACGCGTTGAGCCCGGCCTCGGTGTGGTCGCTTTCCCAATTCGGGGCGAAGCGCCAGAAGAGGTCGGGAGCACCGACGAGATAGCCGGCGTCGGCAAGACGCTCGGCGACGGCCCGGATGTAGGTGCCGACTCCGAAGATCTCTTGAACGACCAGGATCGCAGCCCGTGGAGGGCTGTCTGGCATCACGACATGGAGATCCATCGCTCCGTCGGAGCCACACGCCACTTGATCGGTTCGCAACGTTGTCATGATGCTCATGGTGTCACACGATCACGGGGCTCGCCGTAGCCTGAGCGTCCGATGCGCCTGACCGACTTTGACTATGAACTGCCGGTTGACCGCATCGCCCAGGTGCCGATCGAACCCCGGGATTCGGCCCGATTGCTCGTCGATCGGGGGAGCGCCGACCCCGATCATTTCCACGTCCGCGATCTCCCATCGCTGCTCCACGACGGTGATCTGCTGGTGGTCAACGACACCAAGGTGATTCCTGCCCGCCTGCGCCTACGCCGCGAAACCGGTGGCGCGGCAGAAGTGCTGCTGCTCGAACCGATCAGTGAGGATCGACGCACCTGGGAGGCGATGATCCGCCCTGCTCGCAAGCTGCGGATCGGCGAGCAGCTGGCCGGTGAGTCCGGTGAAGTGCTGGTGGCGATCGGTCGAAGGATCGACAATGGCGACACGTGGGAGGTGACCATCGTGGCCGAGGGTGATCCGCTGACGTTGTTACAGCGACACGGTGAGATGCCACTGCCGCCGTACATCGGGGTCGGCCTGGCAGAGCCCGATCGATATCAGACCGTGTATGCGGCCGAGCCCGCTTCGGCGGCCGCGCCCACCGCCGGCCTGCACTTCACACCCGAGCTGCTGGCCGCCATCGCCGCCAAAGGCATCGAGATCGGCAAGGTCGAGCTGGTAGTCGGCCTCGATACGTTCAAGCCCGTCACCGTCGACGATCCCGCACGCCACGTCATGCACAGCGAGCGGTACCGCGTACAGGCCGAGGTGTTGCAGCAATGCCGGCAGGCGAAGCGGGTCGTCGCCGTCGGCACGACCAGCGTGCGCGCACTCGAGTCAGCGGCGGCGCTCGGCGAGTTGCACGGACGCACGCGACTGTTCATCACCCGACCGTACGAATGGCAGCTCGTCGACGTGATGATGACCAACTTCCACCTACCCCACACCACACTGTTGATGATGATCGACGCCTTTGTCGGTGATCGCTGGCGTCGGTTGTACGACGTCGCCCTCGCCGATCACTACCGCTTCTTGAGCTTCGGCGACGCCATGCTGCTGGATAGACGGGCGACGTAGATGCACCCCGTACGATTCGAGACGATCGCCGCTGAAGGCGCGGCGCGCAGTGGCGTCGCTCACACGGCACGTGGCAGTTACCGCACGCCCTGTTTCATGCCCGTTGGCACTCGCGGCGCGATCAAGTACTTGAGCGCCGCCGACTATGAACGGCTGGGAGCCGAGATCGTGCTCGGCAACACCTATCACCTGATGCTTCGGCCGGGCGCCGAGACGGTGGCCGCGCTCGGTGGCTTGGGTCGATTCGCCGGGTGGAATGGCCTCACCCTGACCGACTCGGGCGGGTTCCAGGTGTTCTCACTCGACCCCGAGGTCGACGACGACGGTGTGACCTTCAAGAGCACCTATGACGGGTCGTCGATTCGATTCACTCCCGAGATAGCCGTGCACACGCAAGAGTTGCTGGGTGCCGACATCCAGATGGTGCTCGATGTCTGCCCATCGTTGCCCTCACCACCCGAGGTGATCCGGTTGGCGGTGGATCGCACTTCGGCGTGGGCAGCGCGGGCGCGGGCCACGCATCGGCGGGACGATCAAGCACTGTTCGGCATCGTTCAGGGTGGTATCAGCGAGCAGCTACGTGCCGAAAGCGCTCAGCGAACCGTGGAGTTGGAGTTCGATGGATACGGGATCGGGGGTCTCAGCGTGGGGGAGACCCGGGGCGAGATGGTGCCCGCGCTGGCCGTGACGGTGGATCACCTGCCGGCCGATCGTCCTCGCTACCTGATGGGGGTTGGTGATCCGGCCAGCCTTGTGGAGGCGGTGACCCTGGGTGTCGACCAGTTCGACTGTGTGATGCAAACCAGGATTGGCCGACACGGCACGGCATTGACCGGCGAAGGAAAGCTGCACATCAAGAATTCGAAGCACAGCGTCAGCGACGAGCCGATGGATGCGACCTGCTCGTGCGATGTGTGTCAACGTCACAGTCGCGGCTACATCCGTCATCTGTTCCAGGTCGGGGAGCCCACCGCTTCACGGCTGGTCAGCCTGCACAACATCAGCTGGACGCTGCAGTTGATGGCTCGCATGCGGGCGGCCATCGAAGGAGGAACGTTCGCCACGTTCCGTCAAGAGGTTCTCGCCGTTTGGGGGTGATCTGCCCAACCTGAGCTCTGGGTAGCTAGCATTCCCGGTCGGCTATTGAGCGGCCCTTCCCCTCCATCGCGAACAATTGGATACCCCATATGCACGTCCTGTCGATACTCGCTGCAGAAGAAAGTTCGAACTCCGGTTCAGCGCTTGGTTTGCTTGTCCCGATGCTCATCATCGGTGGAGCGATGTACATGCTGATGATCCGTCCCCAGCGTCGCAAGATGCGCGCTCAGGCGGCGCTGCAATCGTCGATCGAGGTCGGCGACGAGGTCATGACGACATCTGGAATGTACGGGTTCGTCACGCTGATCGATGGCGAAATCGCCTGGCTGGAGATCGACGACAATGTGCAGATCCGCGTCGCCCGTCAGGCCCTGCAGCGCAAGGTCGACACATCTCAGGGCGAGACCGCTGTGCCCAGCGACGATGGTTCCGGTCGGAGCACCAAGATCGAGCCGACTGACGGTACGGCGGACGACGAGCCTTCTCAGTAATGCGCAAGAAGCTGATCTATTCCCTCGTCGGAATCCTCGTCGTGGCCTTCGGCGGCTTGTTCGCCACACTGATCGGTGGGGACAGCCCATCGCTCGGCCTCGACTTGCAGGGTGGAATCTCCATCACGCAGCAGCCAGTAGGCGAGTTCAACACGGCCAGCCTCGATCTCGCTGTTGAGCGCATCCGCGAGCGTGTCGACAGCCTCGGTGTCGCTGAGCCCGAGATCCTGCGTCAAGGTGACGCAATCGTGGTCAACCTGCCAGGTGTCAAGAACCAGCAGCAGGCTGAAGAACTCGTGAAGGTCACCGGCCAGGTGTACCTCCGACCGGTGCTGATCGACGAACAGTTCAACATTCCATGTGTCACGAGTGACCCGAACGATCAGCCGGCCACCCCCGACAGCACCACACCCTCAGGCACAGTGGCTGTGTCCGACACCAGCGCTAATCCGGTGGACAACACCGGTGGAACGTCGACGACCGCCGCTGGTGGTCCGTCGCGCCGACCCAGCACTGCGAACACCAGTACCACCGTCGCCGGGTCGACCAGTACGACATCGGGTGCCACGACGACCACGGTAGCGACCGACGGCTCGACCACGACGACCGTTGCCGACGGCCAGGTAGCTCTGCCCGAGGTGACGCCGGAGTCCAGTGGCTATGTCCTGGCACGAGGTGGAAGTGTCTGCTTCGTGGGTCCAGCCGGTGGCACCGGCGAGGTTTTCCAAGATGACGCAGCGGCCCGAATCATCTCGGGCTCGGGGTGGGGGGTCACGGTCAGCCTGCGCGGCGGCGCCAATGGCGAGGGCGTGTGGAACGTGTTGGCCTCGGAGTGTTTCAACGCAACGGCGGCCTGTCCGACACGTCAGTTGGCGATCGAGCTCGACGGTGAGATCATCTCGGCGCCCACGGTGCAGCAGGCCAACTTCACCGGAAGCGTGCAGATCACTGGCAGCTTCAGTGAGTCCGAGGCGCGCAATCTGGCCAGGGTGCTCAACAGCGGCTCGCTGCCGGTCAAGCTCGAGACCCAGGCAGTGCAAACGGTGTCACCAACACTCGGCAAGGACTCACTGCGGGCTGCGTGGATCGCCGGTCTCGTCGGTGTCGGACTGGTCTTCATCTTCATGGTGTTGTACTATCGTCTGCTCGGTCTGATCGTTGCCGGTGGACTTGCAGTCTCTGGAGCGCTGATCTGGACGGTCATCTCGTTCCTCTCCAGGACCCAGGGCTTGGCGTTGTCTCTCGCCGGAATCGCCGGCCTCATCGTCTCGGTCGGCGTCACCGTCGATTCGTACGTGGTGTTCTTCGAACGATTGAAAGACGAGGTGCGCGCCGGACGATCGATGCGCAACAGCGCCCAGCGCGGGTTCGCCGGGGCGTGGCACACCATCGTCGTCGCTGACATGGTGTCATTGATCGGCGCTGCGGTCTTGTGGTATCTGACTGTCGGCTCAGTACGCGGCTTCGCCTTCTTCCTCGGCCTGTCCACGCTGTGCGACCTGGTCGTCGCTTACTTCTTCACCCGCCCAGCGGTACTGCTGATTGCTCGCACGGAGTGGATGGCACGACGCAAGGTGATGGGAATCGAAGTGTCGGCAACGGGAGCGTCGTCATGAGCACCGAGATTCTGTCGGACGTTCGTCCACGCCGCGGACTCGGCGGTCGGTTGTACCACGGCGAAACCGCTGTTGACTTCTACGGTCGTCGCTGGTGGGGCCTGGCATTCTCCACGCTGCTGTTGGTGGTCACCCTGGTCTCGCTCATCGGGCAGAGTCTCAATCTCGGGCTCGACTTCAAGGGCGGCGTTGCTTGGGAAGTATCGGCCACGAACCTGACCATCGACCAGGCACGTGACGTCCTCGATGCGAACGACCTCGAAGGCGCCAACGCGAAGATCCAAGAGCGCACCTCGGCATCCGGCAGCGTGTTGCTGATCCAGGTTGGCGATCAGTCGGTCGCCAAGCGCCAAGAGGTGAAAGACGCGCTTGCGGTGGCGGCTCAGGTCGATACCGAGGCGGTCAGCGTCAACTCGGTCAGCTCGACGTGGGGCCGAAGCATCACCGAGAAAGCCGTGAGGGCGCTGATCATCTTCTTGATACTGGTCGCGCTGTTCATCGCCTGGCGGCTCGAGTGGCGCATGGCGTTGGCGGCGATCATCGCCATGTTGCACGACGTCTTGATCAGTGTCGGTGTGTACTCGCTGCTGCGATTCGAGGTCACACCGGCAACGGTCGTCGCCTTCCTGACGATCCTCGGGTTCTCGCTCTACGACACGATCGTCGTGTTCGACAAGGTCAACGACAACACCGATCGCTATTCGGGCGCCCGTGTGCCGTACGCCGACGTGATCAACGTGTCGATGAACCAAGTCCTGATGCGATCGATCAACACCAGCTTGGCGGCGGTGCTGCCGGTGCTCTCGCTGCTGGTGCTCGGCTCCGGCATTCTCGGCGCCGTTACGTTGCGCGAGTTCGCCCTTGCCCTGCTCGTCGGACTGTTGACCGGCTCGTACTCGTCGATCTTCGTAGCGTCTCCACTGCTGGCGATGTTCAAGCAGCGCGAGCCCCGGTTCCGTACGCTTCGCGGCGCGCATGCCACTGGTGCCGAGCTCGAGCGCTTGGTGCTGGGCGGTTCGCCGTCGGCGGCGCGACGCGACACCGGGCGTCACCGCAGCGATGTTGCCGCGGGTGATGTGGTGGTGGCGGCGACACCGAGCACGCCGGAATCGTTGCTCACCCACCCGCCTCGGCCGCGGAAGAAGAAGCGTCGCACCAGCTGAGCCACGGTAGCGTGAAGCCGTATGGCACCGAACGGCCACTGGCTCACCGAACTCGTCCGAGACATCGACGATTTCCCGACTCCGGGGGTGAGTTTTCGCGACATCACGCCGCTGCTCGGTGACGGCAAAGGGTTTGGTCGGGCGATCGATGAGCTGGCCGATCGATTCGACGGTGTGCAGGCCGATCGCGTGCTGGGCATGGAGGCTCGCGGTTTCATCATCGCCGCACCAGTGGCGTACCGAATGGGCGCCGGGTTCGTTCCGGTTCGCAAAGCCGGCAAGCTGCCGTGGGCGGTCGTGCGCGAGGAGTACTCGCTGGAGTACGGCCGCGACAAGCTCGAGATTCATCGCGATGCCATCCATCCATCCGAGCGGATCCTGGTGATCGACGACGTGCTGGCAACCGGCGGCACGGCAGCGGCCACCGTTCGGCTCGTCGAGGCCCTCGGCGGCGTGGTGGTGGGTGTCGGGTTCCTGATCGAACTCGAAGAACTCGGTGGCCGGGCCAAACTCGAAGGTCATCGTGTCGAAAGTCTCGCCAGGTACTGAGGCGCCGTGGCTGCTGTCGATCGTGTCCTTCCGTGGCGCCGGCACCAGAACGTCACCGCCGACGAGTTGACGCCGCTGCTCAGCGCCTACCGCCGCCGTCACCCCAAGGCGTCGGTGGCCATGATCAACCGCGCCTACGAAACTGCCAAAGAGGCCCATCGCCATCAGTCCCGGGGCAGTGGCGAGAGCTACATCAACCATCCGCTCGCCGTCGCTCGGATAGTGGCCGACATCGGTCTCGACGAGATCTCGCTGGCCGCGGCCTTGTTGCACGACGCGGTCGAAGACACCGAGATCACGATTGCCGATGTCGAGGCGGCATTTGGTGCCGAGGTTGCAGCCATCGTCGATGGCGTCACCAAGCTCGAGCGCCTGCAGTTCGACTCCAAAAAAGCGCAGCAAGCCGCGACGATGCGCAAGATGCTGGTGGCCATGGCCCGCGATCTGCGGGTGTTGATCATCAAGCTCGCCGACCGTTTGCACAACATGCGCACCATCGCCGCGATGCCCAGTGAGAAGCAGCGGCGCATCGCTCAAGAGACGCTCGACATCTACGCCCCGTTGGCTCACCGGCTCGGCATGCAGGAGCTCAAGCAGCAGCTCGAAGACTTGTCATTCGCGTCGCTGTTTCCGAAGCGGTTTGCGGAACTCGACCATTTGATCAGCACGCGCACTCCCGAGCGCGAGGTGTATCTGGCCAAGGCAATTGCCGAGGTCGGCGGACGCCTGCAGGAGCTCAACGTGCAGGCAGAGGTCACCGGTCGTGGCAAACACCTGTGGAGCATCTACGAAAAGATGATGCAGAAGGGCCGTGAGTTCGACGACATCTTCGACCTCGTCGCCATTCGGGTCATCGTCGATTCGGTGAAGGATTGCTACGCGGCGCTTGGGTGCATTCATGGCAGTTACAAGCCGGTGGTGGGCCGGTTCAAGGACTACATCGCGATGCCGAAGTTCAACCTGTACCAGAGCTTGCACACGACCGTGATCGGCCCGGGCGGCAAGGTCGTCGAGGTGCAGATCAGGTCGCGCGAGATGCAT
>JANPBZ010000004.1:0-2553 GCA_031430695.1 Ilumatobacteraceae bacterium | reverse complement strand
GGGTGAGGTGACGGTCGGGCCCTGTGCGACGGGCGTCCGGGAATCAGGTCAGGACCGGGAGGTAGCAGCCTTCAACGGCAGCGCTTGTGTGCCGCAGGTAGCCTGGCCGTCACCTCAGTCGGCGGGTGCAAGTCGTTCTGCCAGCCGTGCGGCTCGTGCCACAAGGTGGGGCGCGCCCAGGCGGTCCGCCATGGCTGCGAAGTCGTCCGTTGGGCCTGCCCACCGCCAATCGTCGACGCGACCGACGGGCACATCGACCTCGATCGTGGCGATCCTTCGGAACAGCAGTGCGAGCTCGAGATCGTCGCGGAGCGTGACCGCCAATTTCGCCGCGCCGCGCAATGCAGGCAGCCCCCAGTCGCCCGACGACGGCGGAATCGCGGTGATCGAGCCGAACTTGGCCAGTACCGCAGCAGCGCTTTTGGCCCCCCAACCGGCGATCCCCGGGTATCCGTCGGCGGTGTCACCGACCAGAGCCAAATAGTCTGCGATTGATGCCGGGCCCACACCGAACTTCAGTGTCACTGCGGCCTCGTCGACGATCTCGCCCTTGCGCCGGTCGTACTGAACCACGCGGGTGCCGCGCACACATTGACCGAGGTCTTTGTCGGGCGTGACGATGACCACCTGTGTGACGCGAGGGTCGGCGTCGGCGACCGCTGCGGCAGCACCCAAAGCATCATCGGCCTCGTACTCGACCATCGCCCACGTCGTGAATCCCGCGGTGACCAGGGCTTCCTCCATGATCGGGATCTGGTGCAGCAACACCGGGTCCATGCCCGCGCTGGTCTTGTAGCCGGCCCACATGTCGTTGCGGAAGCTCTCGATCACGTGGTCGCTGGCGACGCCCACATGCGTGGCGCCTTCGCTCACGAGCTGCAGTGTCGAGGCGAGCACCCCAACGGTCGCGGCGAACGGCCCGGCATCGGCGTGGCGGGCGGCCTGGCCGAAATGCTGGCGGAACAGCTCATAGGTTCCGTCGATCAAATGGACGCGCACAACGCCACCGTAGTCGGCAAAGATCTCTCAAGATTGGGGCAAGTTCGGCCGATGCATTGTCCGTGGCGAACGAACTACCGACGACTCCGGCATGGGTGCCGGCGAGACCGACCGAACCCCCGCCGCCCGCACCAGCGGCGGCGGCTCCGTCGTCGACCGAAATTCTCGCGGCGACCATCGCTGGCGCGGTCGAGCGTCAGCTCACGCAATACGTGTCGACGATGTCGCGGCAGGTCGAGGCCACCCGTCAGGCAGCTGAGACCGCACGCCAAGCGATGCATGCCGAGTTCGTGCAGCAGCTCGAGGCGGTCACCTCTCGGGTCGACGCCAATCAGCAGGCCAATGACCGCTACCAGGCAGCCCTTCAGGCGGCCTTGGAGGAGCGCCTCGCAGAGTTCGCCAATCATCAGCATCAGACGCTGACGACGATCAATGCCAAGCTGGCGAGTCTGCCTTCCTTGGTGCAGGCCGAGTTGCCGGCTCAGTTCGCGGTGGTCAGCCAGGGATTGCGCGAGTACCTCGAACACAAGACTTCCGCTGTCGAAACGCAGATCGACGAACTACACAAGTCGAGCCGCCGATTTGATGAGCAGGCTGCCTCGATCGTCTCGCACATCAACGAGACCGTTGCCGCGCTGTCGCGGCGCATGGACGACGGCGATCAGACCGTGACACGAACAGTCGAGCAGCGCATCGGCGATGTGCGCGGACTGGTTGATCAAACCGGTGCCGATGTGGCTCGCCAGCTTGCCGAGCACGGCCAGATCCTGTCGCAGCGCGTCGATGCCATCGACATGAAGATGGTCGACCGAGCGCTGGCGATGGAAGAGCGCATCAACGATCACAATGGTGTGAAGATCGCCAACATCGACGCCGCGCTCGGCCGCATCGGTGCAGGCTTCGACGAGGCCATGGGCGCATTGTCCAAGCGGCTCGTCGATCTGGAAGCGCAGCTGTTGGAAGCCGGCGACCGCATGGACGGTATGGCCAAGGACATTGCCAAGGTCGACGAAGAGGCCATCAATGCGGTGAAGGAGCAACTCTCCAGCGCAGTTGGCGAAGCGATGCTGGTACGAATCGAAGTCGACCGATTCATCTCGTCGCAGGAGGAGAAGTTCGGCGCCACCGCGTTGCGCATGTCGGAGATCGAAGCCCAACTGGCCGACACTATGGACGTCAGCGAAGCAGTGCAACTGGAGCGACTCGAAGAGGTCGAGCGAGCACTGTTGGAGCTCAACCCGAATCAGTTCGTCCGCAAGGTCGAAGCGAACACCGGGGGCGGATTCCCGTCGCCGAACACCAACCCAACGCAGCTGGCGAGTAGCGCGAGCACATCATCGGAGCCCAGCTTCTCGTCGTAATGACGCAGAGCTGGTGACGCCCCCACTGGCGGAGGACGGGCACTATGGCATTGTTCCAGAAGACAAGAGAACCAACCGAGGCTGCGCAATCGCTGCCGCGCCCACAGTTGCCGGAACCGGTTATGGGCGAGGCGGCGGCCGAGTGCATGCAAGTCGGCCAGTTGCTGGCCGAGCGCGAGCAACTCGCCCCCGA
>JANPBZ010000003.1:0-43922 GCA_031430695.1 Ilumatobacteraceae bacterium | reverse complement strand
GGCGCGCCGGCGCGCAACAAGGTTCGACGAGTGATCCGCATCGCACCATTCTGGCCGATCAAGCCGCCAAAACCGCGTCAACCGCGCAGGGCCGCCGCCGCTGTGTGCGCGCCGAACTCCACGAACAGCCCCCCGGCCGCGCGTTGCACGGTACGCACCGGAAGCCGCCGTTCGAGCCACTTACCAGCGAGAACGGCCAAGATCGCAACCATGAAGTGGGCGACGATCGACCCGGCTGCGACCGCTACCGCGTAACCGCGATCGGCAACGATCCCGATCGTTGCCAACTGTGTGAAATCGCCGAACTCGGCGACGCCGATGATCAACGCCGAGCGGCCGATCACTCCCCACGCGCTGTGCACCGGCGCGGCGCGGATGTCGCTTTCGTCGTGATCGCCGCGCAGCAGCAGCACACCGCCGACGACGAACACCGCGGCAACACCGAGCTGCGTCGGTGTGCGCGGCAGGCGGCGCAGCGCCTCGCCCACAGCGGCGGCGAGCACCGAATGAAACACCATCGCCAGGGTCACACCGATCACCACGGCCATCGGGCGGCGGTAGCGGGTCGACAGGATGATCGTGGCGAACATCGTCTTGTCGGGTAGCTCCGCCAAGAAGACGATGCCGAATGCGACCAGGAATGCCTGCAACACGAGTGGCATCAGTCGACGAGGCGCTGAATTCGTGTCGCATGCCGCGCGTGGATGCGCAGCACATGGTCGATGTCACTGTGCACGAGGCTGCCCTGGCGGACGACGAAGCGGCCGTTGACGATCGTGTGCCAGGCCGAGACCGGGCCGCATCGCAGCCAGGCTTCGATCGGGTCGGCAAGCGCGCCGGCGAATACCGGCCCGGTCAGGCGCCAGACGGCGAGGTCGGCCACCGCGCCGGGTGCAATGACACCGATCTCGCCCGTTCGACCGAGGCATGCCGCCCCGCCCAATGTCGCGCATTCCAACGCCATGCGCGCTGTGCCTGCCTGCGCACCATTGCGCAACTTGGCCAGCAGCATCGCCTGGCGCGCTTCGAGCCACAGCGAGGCGCTGTCGGCCGACGACGACCCATCCACGCCCAGCCCAACCGGCACCCCCGCCGCACGCAGTTGAACCACCGGTGCGATCCCCGACGACAGGATCAAGTTGCTGCTCGGACAGTGGGCCACACCGACACCTGCTGCGCCGAGCCGGGCGATCTCGTGGTCGTCGGGCATCACGCAATGAGCCACCCAGGTGCGATCGTGGCACCAGCCGGTGCGCTCGAGATATTCCATCGGCCGACAACCGAACTGGCTCAGCGAGAATGCATCGTCCTCGGTGTTCTCGGCAAAATGGGTGTGCAGGCGCACGTCGAGGTGCTCGGCAAGCTCCGCCGTGCGCAGCATCAACGCCTCGGTGACGGTGAACGGGCTGCACGGCGCCAAGGCGACGCGCACCATGGCCCCGTGAGAACGATCGTGATGACGGGCGACAGCCTGTTCGCACGCGGCCAGGATGTCGTCGTCGTCGGCGACGACATCATCTGGTGGCAGGCCGCCGTCCTTGTCGCTCAACGACATCGAACCGCGCGTCGGGTGGAAGCGCATTCCGAGTTCGGTGGCCGCGGCGATCTCGGCCGACAACAGGTCTCCAGCGTTCCGAGGATGCAGGTACAGGTGGTCACTCGACGTCGTGCAGCCACTGAGGGCAAGCTCGGCGAGGCCGACGAACGCACTGGCATACACCGCTTCGGTGTCGATCGCCCGCCACAGGGGATACAGCGATTGCAGCCAGCCGAACAACGGCTTGTCGGTCATCGGCGGGTAGGCGCGCGTCAGGTTCTGGAACAGGTGATGGTGGGTGTTGACCAGGCCCGGGGTGACCAGGCATTCGCCAGCATCGATCGTTGCGGCAGCAACCGGTTCCGGGTCAGCCGACGTGCCGACCGCACTGATCAATCCTGCGTCGATCGCCACCCACCCGCCGGCTAGCTCGCGGCGACCGCCATCCATCGTGGCCAGCAGGCGCGCACCGCGGATCAGCAGGTCGGTCACGGCTCAGGCCAGCGAGTCAACGATGATGCCGATGTCGTCGATCGACGTGAGCGGATTGATGATGCACAGTCGCAGCACCATCTCCCCGTTCCACGACGTCGGCGTGACGAAGGCGACACCTTCGTCGAGCAGTCGGTCGCTCCACGCCTGGTATTCGTGGGCACCCCAACCCGTGCGGCGAAACAGCAGGATGCTGAGCTCGGGCTCCATGATCAGTTCGAGATGAGCGGCGTCGTCGATCAACCTGGCCCCCTGGCGAGTGACGTCGAGGGCGATCTCGATCGCATCGCGATAAGCCTCGGTGCCATGCGTTGCCAAGCTGAACCAGAACGGCAGACCGCGGGCCCGGCGCGACAGGTGATGGGCGAAGTCGCTGGGGTTCCACTCGTGGTCGTCGATGCCGTCGCCGGTGTGCAACACGTCGAGGTACTCAGCGTGCTGGGTGTGCGCTGCCCGCCCGACGTTGGGATCTCGATACACCAACGCGCAGCAGTCGAACGGCGCGAACAACCACTTGTGCGGATCCACGATGAAGCTGTCGGCGTGGTCGATTCCGTTGTAGCGATCGCGCACGCTGGGCGCAGCGAGGCCTGCACCGCCGTAGGCGCCATCGACGTGCATCCACACATCGAACTCGGCGCATACCTCGGCCACTCCGGCCAGGTCGTCGATCACACCGGCGTTGGTGGTCCCAGCCGTGGACACGATGGCGAAGACGCGGTCTCGATCATCCTGCGACAGTTCCGCCATCGCGTTGCGCAGCTCTGCACCCCACATGCGACCGTGCTCATCAGCAGGCACCAATACGACGTCGGCATCGATCGCCCTGGCCGCCGAGCCGACGCTGCTGTGTGCACCCTTGCCGGTCAGCAGCAGGCCACGAGTTCTGTCGTGGGCGCCCGCAGCACGGTGACGCCATCGGAAGCGCGCGGCGATCAGCGCGCTGAGGTTGCCCGCCGTGCCGCCGGTGACGAACACTCCGCCCGCTGACGCGGGGAAGCCGAGAAGGTCGGCGATGTACCGCAGCGCCTCGTTCTCGGCGTAGACCGCTCCCCCTCCCTCGAGCCACGACCCGCCGTAGATGCTCGAGGCACCCACGACCAGGTCGAACAGGATCGCTGCCTCGGTCGGCGCCGCCGGCACGAACGACAAGAACCGCGGATGGTCGATCGAGATACTTGCCGGGCCCAGGACGTCGGCGAAGATGCGCAGCGCTTCCAATCCGCCGATTCCCTTGGCGGTCACGGTCTGGCCGACCATAGCGCGCAACTCGCCGGCAGCGCGGGTCTTGTCGAGTGGTGGTGGGTCCAGGCGCATGCGCTCGACCGCGTACCGCAGCACAGCCTGCGTCAACACTTCGGTCGACCGGTCGTGACGATGCATGGTCACACGTTGAGATCGAGCAGCTCGCTGCCCTCGTGGCGGACCTCGGCATCGTTGTTGAGGACCACGCCGAGCACCACCGCAATGGCTGCGCTGCCCATGCACACCAGCACTGGGAGGAGCAGCAGCACGACGACGATTGCGATAGCGCCAGGCACGGCGGTCACCCTACTGGCTTGTGCGCCCAGGCCTCAATCTCCACTGCACCGCCAGCGGGCAGGGCCGCGACCCCGATGGTGCTGCGCGCCGGGCGATGGTCGCCCAAGGCGGCGACGTACGCATCGTTGAAGGTTGCGAACGTGTCCATATCGGTCAAGAAGCACAGCGTCTTGGCGATGTCGGACAGCTCGGCCCCAACGCTGGCCAGTTGGGCCTTCAGGTTCTCCATGGCCTTCGCGGTTTGGGCGGCGACGCCACCGGCGACGATCGTTCCGTCCTGCATTCCGAGTTGGCCGCTGACGATGATCCAATCACCAGCGCGGACGACGGGCGTGTACGGGCCAAGAGGTTTGCTCATGTGCGCATCGTAGGCGCGACTCCTACACTGTCGACGATGTCGATATCGCGGCGCGACCTCCTTGCCGGCGCCGGTGCGCTGCTGGTCGTCGCTGGCTGCGGCGACGATTCCTCTCCGGCTTCTGGCAGTTCCGCTGGTACGACGGGCGGTACCGAGCCCGACCCGGGCACGACGGGGTTCACCATCGCCCAGCGGTATCCGAGCAACACGTTCGTGCCCGGCGCAGTGCGCCTGCCGATCTCACTCGCCAGCAAGGGCAGCCTGCTCGCGACCGGTCCCGCGGTACTCGACGGGCGCGTGCTCGATAGCAACGACCAGCAGATCGCCACCGTCAGCGCGCCGATCCATGCAACCGATCTGGTCATCCCGTACTGGGCTGTCAACGTGCAGATCGACCAGCCGGGAATTTTCACCTTGCGTCTCGCTGGCGACGACGGCTTCGGGGCAGCATTCATGGTCACCGATCCCGCCGCAGTCACCGTGCCGTACATCGGGTCGCTGCTACCCCCGTTCGATACGCCGACGGTCGACGACCACCGTGGCGTCGAGCCGTATTGCACGCTGACCCCCAACCCGTGCCCGCTGCACGACATCACCCTCACCCAGGCGATGACATCGGGGAAGCCCGTGGCCTACATGATCGGTACGCCTGCGCACTGCCAGACCGGTACGTGTGCGCCCGGACTGGAGTTCTTGATCAAGGCCCATGATCGGCTCGGGGACGCGATCGCGATGGTGCACGCCGACGTGTATGCCGACGACGCTGCCACCACCGTTGCGCCGGCGGTCGACGCTCTCGGACTGGACTACGAGCCGGTGCTCTACCTCTGCGGAATCGACGGCATCGTGAAGGACCGGATCGACGTGGTGTGGGATCAGAGCGAGCTCGACGAGCGGCTCGATGCGTTTCTGGCCTGAGGCCTCAGCTGAAGCTTGAACCACAGCCGCACGTGCGGCTGGCGTTGGGGTTGTTGATCGAGAACCCGGCCTGATTGAGGCCATCTTTGTAATCGAGCGTGGCACCCTCGAGCATTTGCGCAGATGCTGAATCGACGACGACGTTGACCGTCGCACCGGGATTGCCGAAGGTGGCCTTCTCATCGTCGGCCGCTACGTCACCATCGAAGAACATCTCGTACGAGAATCCACTGCATCCGCCAGGACGCACGGCGACGCGCAACGCGAGTTCGAGGTCGCCTTCGGCCTCGAGCAATTCCTTGACCTTGACTGCTGCGGTCTCGGTGAGCGTGATCACGGTATGGCTCCTCCTACGGTTGGAAGCATTGTAACGAGCTGCAACCGTACAATCGGTGCCATGATTCCCAACCCGCCAGATGTGGAGACAGTCACCGCACTGCTGCGCGCTGTGATCGACCCCGAATTGGGCGCCGACATCGTCACACTGGGCATGGTTCCGGCAGTTGACGTGACCGCCGACGGCGTGGTCACGGTCGGTATCAAGCTGACGATTGGTGGCTGCCCGCTGCGCGCCCAGATCAAGAAAGACATCGAGACCAGGGTCGCCGTGCACCCAGGTGTCACCAAGGTGAAGATCGACTGGGGCGAGATGACCAGCGACGAGCGCTCCGATGTCATGCTCAAGGCGCGTTGGAATGCCCGCGAGAACGCTCCCAACACCGAGGTGTCTGCATCGACGAGAATCCTGGCCATCGCCAGCGGCAAAGGTGGGGTCGGCAAGTCGTCGGTCACCGTCAACCTCGCCGCAGCCATCGCCGCCGAGGGCTTCACCGTTGGGGTGCTCGACGCTGACATCTGGGGATTCTCGGTACCACGCCTGCTCGGCATCGACGATCGACTCGAGGCTGAGGCCGTCGATGGTCGCGACAAGCCAATGATCATCCCGCGCACCCTACCAATGGGTCGCGGGATGTTGAAGGTTGTCAGCACAGGCTTCCTGGTCGAAGAAGACACGGCATTGATGTGGCGGGGTCTCATGCTCAGCAAGGCCGTCGAGCAGTTTCTTCGCGACGTTCACTGGGGAGACCTCGACTATCTGTTCATCGACATGCCGCCTGGCACCGGCGATGTGCAGATGGGGTTGGCGCGGATGTTGCCACGCACTGACCTGCTGATCGTCACGACGCCGGCGGTTGCCGCCCAGAAGGTCGCGGCGCGGGCCGCCGACATGGCGAGGCGCAGCTTCTTACGGGTGTGCGGCGTGATCGAGAACATGTCCTCGTTCACGTGCGAACACGGCATCGAGTACGCCTTGTTCGGTACGGGCGGGGGTCAAGCGCTTGCCGACGAGATCGGGGTCGAACTACTGGGCCGAGTGCCGCTCGAACCAGCGGTAGCCGCTGGCGGCGACGCCGGGCGGCCGGTTGCGATCGATGGAACAGGGTTGGCTGCAGCCGAGTTCCGGGCGATTGCTCGCAAGATCATCGACGATGTCGCGCCGCCGGTCAACATGGCCGGGTGTTCTGCACGAATGCTTTCGCTGGTTGCGGCGGCGCTCGATTCCGCCGATAAGTCCAAGTCGGCCTAACCCCCAGGCCTAACCCCAGTCGGCGTAGTCGGGGTCGTCAGGTAGCGAGATTCCGCGTACACGCCCGCAGGCGTCCCTGCGTATTCTCGGCAGGATCGGCGTTGGGCGGTCGAGGTGTCGTGCTGCGGCCATGGCCGATGCTGTGTCGTTGTGAGCGGCGAGGAATTCGAGGCTCTTGATGGTGGGGGGCATCATCATCAAGTCTCGCTGCTCCTGGCGGCGCAGGGCATCTCGAGGGCCCACCCACGAACTGGCGATGGTTTCGTTGTCGTCGTGCCGTGACGTCTGACCTGGCGGGGCAGCAGCGACGAAGAAACGGGTGTCGAAGCGGCGAGCCGACTCGCCGACAGGTGTGATCCAGTGGCTGACCCACACCAGGTCGTCGACTGCTGGGATGAGTTGGTGCTCGCTGCAGAGGGCGCGTAGGTCGACCGAGCCGTCGTAGACCGCCTGACGGTGGTCGAGGGCTGGATGGCCGTCGGTGACCATGTTGCCGGTCGCATCTGTGGCGAGCAGCACTCCGGCTTCCTCGTAGCACTCGCGAATCGCGGCGATGACGAATCCGGCATCACCCTCGCCGTCCGTCTCGTCGACCTTGCCTCCCGGGAACACGTACATGCCGCCGGCGAACGCCGCGGCTGTCGTGCGGCGGAGCATGAACACTTCGATGCCCGTGTCGGAGCGCGACGGGGTGCCCACGTCGCGCAGCAACATCACCGTGGCTGCTGGCTTGGCGGGTATCTCGTCGGCGGCCATTGCGGGCGACGGTAACGCGTTGCGTAGTCTTGCGCCCGTGTTGGTTTGGATGGATCTCGAGATGACCGGTCTGGAGCCATCTCGACACGTCATCGTCGAGATTGCCACGCTCGTGACCGACGACGACCTCAACATCGTAGCCGAGGGTCCAGATCTGGTCGTCCATCAAGACGACGCTGCTCTCGCTGAGATGGACCCAGTGGTGGTCGAGATGCACACCAAGAGTGGACTGCTCGATGCGATCCGCTCGTCGACGATGTCACTTGCCGATGCCGGTGCGCAAACCCTGGAGTTCATCAAGACCCATGTCACCGAGGCGCGTCGAGTACCGCTCTGTGGCAACTCGATCGGCATGGATCGTCGATTCCTTGCGGCGTACCTGCCCGAGATCGAGGAGTACCTGCACTACCGAAGCGTCGATGTCAGCACGGTCAAGGAGCTGGTGAAGCGCTGGTATCCGGGGCTCAACAACACTCGGCCACGCAAGGCAGGGGCACATCGAGCCCTCGACGACGTGCTCGAGAGCGTCTCGGAAATGAAGTTCTATCGCGAGCACGTCTTTGTGCAGGCGATCACCCCCCCGGTCACGGACCATTCGCCCGAATCCAGCTGAGGGCGCTCGCTGGATTGACCCGCTGCTCGTCGACGTCGTCGAGCAGCGATCGCAGCCGGGACAGTTCGTTCGAGGCGCTGATGCCGTAGCGCAACGGATTGGAGTCGGTGACCGCTGTACACGTGCGACACGCCCGCGGATGCATCGCAGTGAAGTGGTGACCCGTGGCCGGAGGAGCCAGTACACCGCACAGCGTTTCGCGTCGGCGACCCTCGGGCCGCACACTGGTGCGCAAGGCGTGAGTCTTGCCGAACGGTGCGATGGAGCCGCCTCGTTCATATCCGCTTCCTGACCAGGCGTCTCCTGCTACCTGGCCCGGGAGCGGACGAACGGTGCGCTGATGCTCGAAGCCGTGGCGGTGTTCATAGGCTCGCTGGCGGCAGGCGTGGTTGCAGTAGAGGCGAGGACGACCCGGGCGACAGGCGACGGCGAACTCTTTGGCGCACCATGAACACGGACGATGCGTCGGGCGGGGCTGGACGATACGAGACATGCTGATCGTTCTACGCCGGGGGTGTGACGAGGAAGTCGGACGACGGTTCGTCGCCGGCGCTCCGTGCGATCTCGCGCCCGGTACCGGGCCCCACCCGACCGCCACTCGACCTCCACCCCACCCGGACCCAGCCCCGACCCACAACCACGATCGACCAATGCCGCGATTACTGGCCCGTCCTGAATCGTCCGTGACGAAACGATCGCCGACCACCCGCATCCCACCCCTTCCGAATCGTCTGTGACGAAACTCGACCGGGGCGCATTTCGTCACGGACGATTCACGACGACCGCGGATCGCCCTCGGTGGCGGCATTTCGTCACAGACGATTCACGAGGTGGGCGGACGTGGGTGGGCGGACGTGGGTGAGTGGTCCCCGGGCGGTCCCCGGGTGCCTGGGGCTGAGCGTCCGGGGTGGCGACGCTCGATGACCGATGGTCTGTCGGCCTATTAGCTAGGTCTGCTCTGTGGGCTCGCTCGGCGGACGGCCGATTCGGAACGCGACGGGACAACGACCTTGGTCGTCGATGAGCCACCCGAGATGTCCGTCGGCGCCGGTTGGATCGCCGCGATCACTTCCTCCGAGACTCAGGCTGACATCGCGGTCGATCGACGACCGATACTCGACCTCGACCCGCAGCGGCGCCCGCAGGTCACGCCGACCGGCCAGGACTTCCTCGACGATTGCGAAGGCGAGGGCGTTGTTGATGTGGTTCATCACGTCGAAATCGGCGAAGCGGACGGGCCAGGAAACGAGGGCGAGGCCCTCCGGGGGAGGATCGAGCGTCAACCTCGACGAGACCGAGCGACCGGCAGCGCTGGGTGCAAAGACCCGGTCGAACACGGCTGCCGGTGGCACCGGTCGCAAGGTCTCTGCGTCGAGATGTACCCACAGCGTCGCCGAACTGATCTTGCCGCCGCCCGCGCTGCCGATATCCACACGCCGTTCGGCCCAGCGCGACCCGACTCCCGAGCACCACGTCAGCATCTCGAGCGACTCCAGATACGTCGGGAACTGGAGCACGTCGATCACGGTTCGGCGCACGACCCACGTCATCTGGAAGAGTCCGGCGTCGCGCGTGTCATCGTCGGACAGGTCCTGGAGATAGCGGGCAGTGGCGTCGAGGCGGAGGCGGCCGCCGGGTGAGCAATCACCGAGTCGCACCCGCCGCGAACCCGCGAAGGTGCGCCCGGCAACCGGACGTCTCGCCATCTCGAACATGGTGTGACAATAAATGAGTTGACGCAGACACGAAGTTCTGGTTGCCTATGTCTCGGCTTGGCACATCTGCGTCCAGCCGACGAACTACGGAAGGTATTGGAAGAGTATGAGCACGACGTTCGCACCACAAGCAGCTTTGGCAGCTGTTGATGCGCGCCCGTGCAGCGGGCTCGTCCACGGCTACCAGTGGCTTGCAGCAGTGTCGTCCGACATGAGCAATTTCATGAATGAGACCACTATCAAGCGCCCAGCCCGACGCCTCGGGAAGCAACCGACGTAACGAAATTACGTCGAGAGCATCCGCTCCGAGGCCGTCGGGATCCGATCCCGGCGGCCTTTTAGATTTTTCCACCCCTTCCCACTCGTCCGAGAGGAAACACCAGAAATGTACGCAATCGACATCAACCGAAACATCGACATCGACATCGAGTTCGCCGAACTGGTCGAGCCTGTCGCCGTGCGCGCCCCGAGGCCGCGCTGCGCCGACGGGCACGGCACCCTGACCCACCTGTTCTTCTCGGACACCCCGCTCGACATCGCCCGGGCCAAGGCCATCTGCAGCAAGTGCTCCCTTGCCGCCGATTGCGTTGACGGAGCGATCGAGCGAGCCGAGCCATGGGGAGTGTGGGGTGGCGAGCTGATCGAGAACGGTCGGATCGTGCTCAACAAGCGACCACGTGGCCGTCCACCCAAGCACCCCCGACCGGCGGTGGTCATCGACGAGGTGCCCATCCCCCCGCACCTGGTTGCCTAACAGATCGCCGGTCGGGGGCAACGCTTCGCGCGACCACCTGACTGCGCTCCGGCGCTGGGTAGCCTTCAGCAAATGACGGTCAACACGCGGCTGCTGTTTGGCTCGTTGGCGGTAGCGACAGCTGTCGTGGTCGCGGTCGGCGTCGTCGCTGCCAATCGGAACAGCGACAGCGACAACGTCACACTGACATCGAGCAACGACCTCTCCCCGACGATCGGTACGAACGCGGCAGTGACCGGCCGGACCCTTCCGATGGTCGACATCCAGACCCTCGCAGGCGACGCCTTCGCTACGGCAGACCTGATCGGTCGCCCGCTGATCGTCAACTTCTGGTACTCCACCTGCGCACCGTGCAAGCGCGAGCTGCCGGCCTTCGCAGCGATGCACGCCCAGTTCGGCGATCGAGTGCGCTTCGTCGGCGTCGACACCCTGCCGCCGTCGCCCAACGAGGAGGCCTTCGCCCGAGACAGAGGCGTGAAATACGAGTTGTTGTACGACCCGAACGGCGAACTGACAACGGCCGTCGGCATCGCCACGTCTCCACAGACCTTGTTCATCGACGCCCAAGGAACCATCGTCGAGCAGACAGGTGAACTGACCGCAGACAGACTCGAAGAACTGATCAGGACGACATTGCTGTGATCGCGCTCGATGGACGACTGGCGACCTCATTCACCGCGGGGCTGCTGGCGGCGATCAACCCGTGCGGCTTCGTGCTGTTGCCGACATATCTCGTGTACTTCCTGGGCATGGAGAACCTACGCCCGGGCGCGGAGCGAGCTTCGGTGCTACGCGCCTTGAAAGTCAGCGTCGCTGTGTCGGCCGGCTTCATGAGCATTTTCGTGGTGATCGGTGCAGTCACCAAGCTGTCGACCAACTGGCTGGTCGAGAAGGCGCAATGGCCGGCGTTGGTGATCGGGGTGGCCCTGGTCGTGCTCGGCGTCGCCATGCTGTTCGGCTACCGCCTGCCCTACACCACACCCAAGTTCGATGTCGGCAAGCGCGATCGCAGCGTGCGATCGATGTACGTGTTCGGCCTCGCCTACGCAGTGGCCTCCATCGGCTGCACGATCGCCCCGTTCACCGGTGTCGTACTCGGCAGCTTCAGCACCAAGGGACTGGCGACCGGAATCGCCGCGATCGCCCTCTACGGGATCGGCATGGCCCTGGTCGTCACGGGACTGACGGTGACACTCGCGCTCGCCAACACGGCACTGCTCCGCGTCCTGCGGCGTGGCATGGTCTGGTTCGAGCAGGTCGCCGGAATCCTGCTGATCCTCACGGGCATGTACCTGTGCTGGTACTGGTACAGCAGCATTACCGATGGCACTGGCGGCGAGGTCGTCGGCAGGGCGACGAGCTGGAACGACAAGCTGGCGAACTTTGTGCAGGAGCATCAGTCGGCTGTTGTGTGGGTCGGCGTCGCCGTGATCGTGGCCGCGGTCGTCACCGCCTTCACGATGCAACGCAACGAGCCGGCAAAGTGAACGACTCGTTCGCCGAACTTCTGGCGATGACCGGGGTGCAAGAGGTGTGCGAACTGCGCAGTCGCATCGGATTCATGGCGTATCACGGTGGATCACTCGAGGAGCAGACCGATGTCATCGCGTCCCTCGCTGCCGAGCGCAGCGGCGCCAGCTTCTACGCAGTGTTGCAGCCCGCCGATGTGCAGTGGCACATTCCGTCGCACCAGGTCGGCCCGCGCTCGTCGGCCCAACTCAAGGCATTCATCGAGCACGTCGACATCGTCATCACCATTCACGGCTTCGGTCGCCGCGACCATTTCACGTCGCTGCTGCTCGGTGGGCGCAACCGTGACCTAGCCGATCACGTCGCCGGACATCTACGGCCGCGGCTGCCCGACTACGACATCGTCACCGAACTCGATCGAATGCCGCGAGAACTGCGCGGCCTGCATCCCGACAACCCCGTGAACCTTCCGACGCAACAGGGCGTGCAGATCGAATTGCCACCGCGAATCCGAGGCTCGAGCCCGATCTGGGCAGACTGGGATCACACCGAAATGGTGCCACCGATGGCTTCGCTGATCGACGGCCTGGTCGACGCGGCCGCTCAGTGGGCTACGGAGCCAATCGTTCGATGACCCACCCGCCGTCATCGCCGCGGCGGTAGCGAACGCGATCGTGCAGTCGGCTCGGCCGACCCTGCCAGAACTCGTACGACACCGGTCGCAGCACCCAACCCCCCCAGTACGCCGGACGCGGCACCTGCTCGACAGCGGCAAAGGTCTGCTCGAACTGGGCAACGCGGTCTTCCAGCGATGAGCGATCCGGTAACACCTGGGACTGCGGCGATGACCACGCCCCGATCTGTGATGCCCGGGGACGCGATGCGTGGTACTCGTCGCTGTCGGCCTCTGGCAACCGCTCGACGACACCGACCACCCGTACCTGACGATGCAACTGCAGCCAGGTGAACAACATCGCCGCCCGCGGGTCGGCAGACATCTGAGCGCTCTTGGCCGATTCGTAGTTGGTGAAGAACGAGAACCCGCGTTCGTCGGCGCCTCGCGCCAACAGATAGCGCGCTTGCGGCCAGCCGTCCCCGTCGACCGTCGACAACACAAACGCATTGGGTTCGACACAACCGGCCTGCGATGCCTGGTCATACCAGCGCTGCCATTGCGCGAGTGGGTTGTGGTCGACATCGCCGACGTCGAGACCAGCCGACTCGTAGTCGGCGCGCCGCGATGCCAATTCGCTCATCGGCCGGTGATCCGTTCGACACCACGCATGTAGGTAAGCAGCACATCGGGCACCACGACGCTGCCATCGGGCTCGCGATAGTTCTCGACGATCGCCGCCCACACCCGTGGAACGGCGAGTGCCGAGCCGTTGAGTGTGTGCGCGATCTGGGTGCCCTTCTGACCGGCGACGCGGTAGCGAATCTCGGCGCGCCGCGACTGGTAGTCGCTGAACCACGAGATCGATGAGACCTCGAGCCAGGAATCGCAGCCGGGCGCGTAGACCTCGATGTCGAAGCTGCGATGGTGGCTCTGCCCCATATCGCCGGTGCAGATCTCGATGATGCGGTACGGAAGTTCGAGCCCGGCGATCAACGCCTCGGCACGCCCGGTCATCTCGACAAGCAGATCTGGCGCCTGCTCGGGAGTCGACACGGCGAGGAGCTCGACCTTGTCGAACTCGTGAGCGCGCAACATGCCACGGGTGTCACGACCCGCCGAGCCTGCCTCACGTCGATAGCACGGCGTATACGCCATCATCCGCAGCGGCAACTGCTCGGCATCGATGACCTCGCCTGCGTAGATCGACGTCAACGGCACCTCGGCCGTCGGGATGCACCACAGATCGTCACGCTCGATGTTGTACGCGTCGTCGGCGAACTTCGGCAGTTGACCGGTGGCAGTCAGTGTGGCCGTGGTGACCAGCGACGGCGGACGGATCTCTTCGAATGCGTCGACGTTGCGATCGAGCGCGTACTGGCACAGGGCACGGGCCATGGCGGCACCGGCTCCACGTTGCATCGTGAACATCGCCCCACTGATCTTGGTGGCCCGCTCGTTGTCGAGGATGCCCAACGCAGTGGCGGTCTCCCAATGCGGCACGCGACGATGCTCCGGGAACTCGGCCGCAAGGTCGACAGGACCCTTGACGACCGGATTGTCGGCCTCGCCCGACCCGTCGGGAGCATCAGGATGCGGAAGATTGGGGATTCGTAACAGCACGTCGCGTAGGTCGCCCTGCACGATCTCGAACTCGTTGGTCAGCACGCGCTCGTGGTCGCCGAGGGCCCTGCTGCGCAGCTGTAGTTCCTCTGCACCATGCGTGTCCCCCGTGCGGCGCAGTTGACCGACGGCCTTCGACAGGTCGTTGACCTCGGCTCGAATGGCGTCGCGTTTAGCGATGATGTCGCGCGAGAGCGCGTCGAACGCAATCGCCCGGTCCAGCTGGTCGAGGATCTCGCGCTGACCGCGGCGGGCCAGGGCGATGCGGACCGCGTCGGGTTCGGTACGCAACAAACGAACATCGATCACAGATCGGAGATGTTACTGGCGCTCAGCGCGTGAGGGCGTAGGAGAATTGCCTGGCCGAACCACGACGGCACGATGTCGTCACGGGAGCCTGGCGCAGATTGACGAACTTGCGACCGGTGCGCAGACCATGATCGCGGAGCCGGCGGGCGAAGTCGAGGTCGTCGACGGTAATCACTCTCTCGTCGAACCCGCCGATGGCGTCGAAGTCGTCGCGCCGGCACCAGTACATCCCGCCGCCAAGGCCATTCAAGTACGTGGTGAGTTTCGACACGGCGAGCGCCACGTCGATCGCCAGGGTGTGCCGCTCGGCGTGCTGGGTTGCCCCGCCACCCACGTAGCACCCCGTCGCCAACAGTCGCTCGATCTCTGCGAAGGCGACGGGCGACATCAGCCGATCGGCATCGATCGTCACCAGGATCTGGCCGGTCGCGACGCGGGCGCCGGCGTTGCGAGCAGCGGAGATGATCGACCGGTCCGTTGTCACGACCGTCGCTCCCATCGCAGCCGCGGTACGGGCGTGTAAACCACCGCTGCTCGTCACGATGACGACCACCTCGGCCTCGGTTCGAATGGCCTGCGCGGCACGGCCGATGGCGCGCAAGCAGCGCACCAGATCGGCCTGCTCGTCAAGAGCCGGCACCACCACCGAGAACCGTGCCATGCCCAGTGATCGGCTCGATCGAGCGACGACTTGATCGCGAATTCGTCCAGAGCTTCGCCTAGGGTCGCACGCTGTGACTGCGGTGGAGGTCGAGCGTCTCACGATTCGACACGGCGACTTCGTGGCCGTCGACGGCATCTCGTTCAGTGCTGAAGCCGGGCAGGTCACCACCGTGCTCGGTCCGAACGGCGCCGGCAAGACGTCGACGATCGAGGTGTGCGAGGGGTATCGCCGCCCTACAACCGGCGCAGTTCGGGTGCTCGGCTTCGATCCCGCCACCCAGCAGCGACAGCTCAGCAAGCGCATGGGCGTGATGCTGCAAGAGGGCGGCGTGTACCCCAGTTCGGCAGTGCTCGAGACGGTTCGACACTACGCCGGGCTGTACCGCAATGGCGCCGACCCGGCCGCGCTGGTCGACGCTGTCGGGCTGACCAGCAGGAGCAAGGCAACGTGGCGACGGCTGTCGGGTGGCGAGCGACAACGTCTGTTGCTGGCGTTGGCGCTGGCCGCAAGGCCCGAGGTCGCGTTCCTCGACGAACCGACGTCGGGGGTCGACATCAACGGTCGTGATGCGATCCGCAGCATCATCCGCGATCTGGCATCGAACGGATGCGCCGTGGTGCTGGCCACCCACGAACTCGACGAGGCCGAGCGACTTGCTGACCGGTTGGTGATCATCGACCACGGCACGCTGGTGGCCGATGGCACGCTGGCCGAGCTGCGCAAGGGTCACGACGAGATCCGATTTCGCAGCGACCCAGGACTGGATCTGCGGGCCCTGGCCGCCGCCACCGGGATCGTCGCCAGCGAGGTCGGCATCGACGAGTACGTCATCGACGCCCCACCCCAGCCACGGCTGATGGCCCAACTCGGTGATTGGCTGGCAGAGGCGGGCCATCCGCTGCACGACCTGCGCGCCGGCGGGCAACGCCTGGAGGACGTGTTCCGTCGTCTCATCGGTGGTGATCAGTCGTGAACATCGCCGTGGTGCAACTGCGCGCCGAGCTCCGGCGTGTGGCCGGCAACGGCGAGCAGTTGCTCTTGACCCTCGGCATCCCCGTGCTGCTGTTGGTGTTCTTCAGCCTGGTCGATGTGTTGCCGACCGACACGCCCGAGCCGATCGACTTCCTCGCTCCCGGCATCCTCGCCCTGGCCACGATGAGCACCGCAATGGTCAGCCTCGGCATCGGTACCGGGTTCGAACGCAGCTATCACGTGCTGAAGCGCCTGGGCACCACACCGCTCGGCCGTCCACGGCTGGTCGCGGCCAAGATCGGGTCGGTGATCGCCGTCGAGATCGTGCAGTTCGCGGTGCTGATCCCCGTCGCATTCGCACTTGGATGGGACCCGAACGAGCCCAGTTGGCTGCTCGCCGTGGCCGGCGTGATCGTCGGCACGATGGCCTTTGCCGGCATCGGACTGACCATGGCTGGGCGGCTGCCGGGCGAGGTGAACCTGGCGGCCCAGAACGGGCTGTACGTCGTGCTGCTGCTGCTCGGCGGCATGGTCATCCCGTTCGCCAAGCTTCCCGGAGCGATACGCGCCGTAGCGCATGTCTTACCGTCCGGCGCTCTGGCCGACGTGCTGCGCGACAGCCTCGGCAGCGCGGCGACGCAGCCGACCCGGTCGTGGATCGTGCTGTGTGTCTGGGCTGTGGTGACGCCGTTGCTGGCGTCTCGTTTGTTTCGTTGGGACTAGCGCCGGACTAGCGCACCTTCTCGGGGGGAGCAGGTGTGCTATCGAACTCGGACTGCACCTGATCGAAGGTCAGCGGCGGCCGGCGATACGTGTTGTCTTCTTTCCACGTCGTCGCGAAGCGCTTGAAGAAGTAGAAAACGACGAGCGCCCACAGGAAGAAGGACCCGCCGATCTTCATGATCGCGCCGGCGATCTGCTGGTCGTCGGTTGGGCTGATGCCCCACACCCGCACCGGCTGGTTGTAGTGCTTGTAGACCACGCCCTCGGCGAATGTCAGCCAGCCCGCCGGCACGGTTGGGACGACACTCTGCAAGAACAGATAGATCGGTTTGGCCGCATCGCTGATTCGGAGCTCGTGGAACGGCCCGACGACGGGCATCCACATCAGCACCGCGGTGAGCACCAGCAGCAGATGGAGTGCGTAGTGCAGTGGCGCGCTCTGCACCGAGGCGTTGACGACGGGCGGGATGTGGGTGACCATCACCGCGACGTTGAACACAACCGCGGCAACCACCGGCTTGGTCATGAACGTGACGACCCGCCATGTGCGGCCGGTGCCGACGAGCAATCGCAGCAACCACGTGGGCGTAGCCAGCAGTACCAGCGGCGGCATGAAGTAGCTGAGCATCATGTGTTGCAGCATGTGCGCCGAGTAGAGGTAGTCCTCGGCGATGTGGTGGAGCGGCCATGTGCTGGCGGTGAACAACAACACCAGTGCTCCGGTGAAGCACCACACGTTGCGGTGCGTGAACACGGGCTGGCCATGGGCGACCGCTCGAGGACCGATCACGCGCATGGCGTACACGTATGCGGCAATCAAGAAGACGACCAGCAGATAGACCTCGGGGTTCGCCTCGAACTTCCACGGGTCGGCGAAGGTCGCGCCGATCATCTGTTAGCTGCCGTCGAAGAATCGGAACGTCATCAGCGCAGCGATGTAGACGAGCAACGCCAGGATCAGCCCGGAGTAGAACAACATGGCGAACATCTTGTTGTCGTACTTGAGGTGCATGAACAACGAGACGACGGTGAGGAATTTGACGACCATCAAGATCAACAGGATCGGCATGAACCACTTGCCGAGTTCGAGGTAGTAGAGGCCGACCTCAACTGCCGTGACGATCGCCAGCGCCACGGCAACCTTGATGTAGAAGCTGTTCGGCTTGTGCCCGTGTGTCTCGCCGTGGTCGTCGCCGTGATCGGTGTGTTCCGCGTGCTCAGTGGTGGTCATCGTGCGAACCTCATGCCGGAATCAGGTAGACGAGGGTGAAGATCACGATCCAGATGATGTCGACGAAGTGCCAGTACAGCCCGATCAGTTCGACGACCTCGGCCTTGTCGCCGGGCACCTTGCTGCGGGCGATGATGCCGACCGTGGCCATCAGCATGATGATGCCGACGGTCACGTGGATGCCGTGGAAACCCGTGAGCGTGTAGAAGCTGGAGCTGAACAGGCTGGTCGTGAAGCCGACACCCTCGTGGTAGAACGTCGTGAATTCGAACACCTGAGCACCCACGAACGTCGAGCCCAGCAGGGCCGTCACCGCGAGCCACAGATTCGTCAGCCGGTCGTCGCGTTGTTGCGCCGCACTGACGGCCAGCACCATGGTGAGCGAGCTCATCAACAAGATGAAGCTCGACACCGACGTGAGCGGGATGTCCCACAGCTGCGACGGGCCCGGCGAGCCGGTGTGCCTGCCGCGGTACAGCATGTACGTCGAGATGAGCCCGCCGAACAGCAGGCACTCGCTGCCGAGGAACAGCCACATTGCCAGCTTGTTGTTGCTGAGCCCGGTCGAGCTGGCGGCATGGCCGCCATGAGTTTCGGTGAGCGTTGCCTCAGACACTGGCGAGCTCCTTGCCAGGTTCCCCACCCTGCACCGGTGGGTCGTAGTCGCTGTCGTCGGCGACCGATGGTTCGAGCGACCAGGCGAACATCGCCAGCAACAAGATGGCACCGCCGGCGACCGTGAGCAGGTGCGTGTAGATGATCCCGTAGGCCATGATCGGCAGGGCGATTGCCAGCACCATCGGCCAGTACGACGGCGACGGCATGTGGATGTGCTGGTCGGCATTGGCCTCTTGCTCGGCCTGCAATTCCTCAGCGGTTCGCACCTTCACCAGGCGCGGCCCGGTGTCGGTATCGACCTCTTCGTACTTCAGGTGGAAGTACTCGTCGAGGGCGTGCACGTGTGGCACGACGTCGAAGTTGTGCGCCTTGGGAGGGTTGGTCGTGAGCCACTCGAGGCTGCGCGCATCCCACGGGTCGAGCGGCGATGGGGCCCCCTTGCGCGTGGTGTGCCACACATTGACCAGGAACAAGAAGATGCCGATGGCCAGCAGGTACGAGCCGACGCTGGCGGCCAGATTCCAGAAGGCGAGGTCGAAGAAGCCCTCGCCCGTGAGCTTCTCGGGCCACACGACCATGCGCCGCGGTTGACCCTGCAAACCGAGGATGTGCATAGGCCCGAAGGTGAGGTTCATCCCGATGACCATGAGCCAGAAGTTCCACTTGCCCAGCGTCTCGTTGAGCAACTTGCCGAACATCTTCGGCCACCAGTAGTAGAAGCCGGCGAAGATACCGAACACGGCTCCGCCGAACAGCACGTAGTGGAAGTGGGCGACGATGTAGTACGTATCGGTCTGCTGGGTGTCGGACGGCGAGACCGAGTGCGTGACCCCCGAGAGCCCGCCGATGGTGAACTCGACGATGAGACCGATGGCGAACAGCATGGCCGTGGTGAAGTGGATCTTGCCGCCCCACATGGTGAGTGTCCAGTTGACGATCTTCACGCCGGTGGGGATGGCAATCAACATCGTGCTGACCGAGAACACTGCGACACTGACCGGCCCGAGGCCGCTGGAGAACATGTGGTGGGCCCACACACCCCAGCCGACGAAGCCGATGGCAGCGCCCGAGAACACGACGAACTTGTACCCGAACAACGGCTTGCGACTGAACACCGGCAGCACTTCGCTGACGATGCCGAAGCTGGGCAAGATCAAGATGTACACCTCGGGATGGCCGAAAATCCAAAACAGGTGCTGCCACAGCAGGGGATCGGCGCCGGCCTCGACATTGAAGAACTGGGCCCCGAAGTTGCGCTGGAACATCAGCAGGAACAACGCAACGGTGATGACCGGGATGGCGAAGACCAGGAGGAACTGCACGACCAGGATCATCCACGTGAAGATCGGCATCTTCATCAGGCTCATGCCCGGGGCGCGCATGTTGAGCACGGTGACGATGAGGTTGATCGCACCGGTGAGCGAGGCGATACCGGTGATCTGCAGGCCGAGCGACCAGAAATCGACGCCGTTGCTCGGCGAGAACAGCGAATTGGCGTTGGGTTGATACATGAACCAGCCGCCGTCAGCAGCGCCGCCGAGGAACCACGAGGTGTTCAAGAAGATGCCGCCGAACAAGAAGCACCAGAAACCGAACGCGTTGAGGCGTGGGAAGGCGACGTCGCGAGCACCGATCTGCAGCGGCACGAAGTAGTTGGCCCACCCTGCCGCCATCGGCATGACGAACAGGAACACCATGGTCGTGGCGTGCATGGTGAACATCTGGTTGTACAGGCTGGCGCTGAGCACCGTGTTGTCAGGTGCTGCCAGTTGCGTGCGGATGAGCAGCGCCTCGATGCCGCCGACGAGGAAGAAGAACATCGCCGAGACGCCGTACATCAGGCCGAGCTTCTTGTGATCGACGGTGAACAGCCACGATCGCCAGCCGGTGGTGTTGACCGGGCGCCGGTACACACCGTATGCCGACGCTGGGGTGACGAACTGTGGGGATGCTCCGCCTGCGATGGCGGGAACTGCGGAGGGTCGTTCGACGATGGCCATCTGGGATCTTCCTTACTTCCGCTCGAGCAGGTAGGCGACGATCTCGTCGATCTGATCGTCGGTGAGATTGAGATTGGGCATGCCGCGGTACTTTCCGCCGTTGTCGATCTTCTCTGCCTCGCTGGAATACATCGGCTTCTTCGCCGGAGCGTTGCGGATCCACTCGCGAAGTTCGGCCTCGTTGAAGCAGTCAGGGGTGACGCCCTGGAGGTACAACGCACCGAACTCTTCGGGAGCGGCGTCGCGCAACGTCGTGCGGCACTCGTCGGTGAGCAGATCCCACGTCGCCCCGGCAAACGTGGTGCGGGTCATCAGGTTCGTCAGGTTGGGCGCATTGCCGGAGACGACATAGAGATCGGGAAACGCGATGACCGGTTTCGCCGAGTTGGTGCCGTCGGCGTTCTCCTCCATCAACCCGTTGACCTGATGACAACGCGCGCACTGGGCCCGGTAACTGTCCTCGCCTCGCAGGGCGACATCGTCGGTCGGCTTGGGGGCGGGTTCCAACTGGTTGGCCACCCACGTCGCAAAGTCGGCGTTGTCGAGCGCAACGGCATCCATCCGCATCCGAGCATGGCTGAGGCCGCAGAACTCGGTGCATTGACCGGCATAGATGCCCGCCCGATCGGCCTGCATCCGCAGCGGATGAATGCGCCCCGGCACAGCATCGCGCTTGCCGTTGAGCTTCGGAATCCAGTACGAGTGGATGACATCGTTGCTGGTGATGCGCAGCAACACGTTCACCTTGGTCGGCATCACCAGTTCGCCGCTGGTGACCAGCGGCTCGGCGATGTCGACACCGCCGCAGTTCTGCACCGGGTACTCGTACTCCCACCACCACTGCTGACCGGTGACGTTGACAACGCATTGTGTGTCGTCCGACTTGGCCAGCGAGAAGACGGTGCTGACCGTGGGAATTCCGACACCGATCAGGATCAGGGCCGGGAGAATGGTCAGCACGATCTCGAGAGCGGGCTTGCCGTGCGTCTGTTGCGGCATCTCCTGGCCGCGATCGCGATAGCGAATGACCACGAAGATGATGACGGCAAAGACGATGACGCCGACGATGCCGGCGACCAGGAACACTGGCCATTGCAGGTTCTGGATGTCTTGCGCGTTCTCTCCGGCAGGCTTCCACGTGTCTTGCGGAGCGTTGCTCGCGCAGCCGCCGAGCAATGCTGCTGCAGCGATGATGGCCAGGCCGATGGACGATCGCTGTTTCACGAATCGCACGGTACTCACTCGCTGGTCGACTCCGCTCATCCCTTAGGGGACCCTGATCTCGATCGGCTCGAGGCCTTCGACTCCGGGCACGGTGAAGGTATACGGCTGGGTGCTGGCGATCGTCGGCTTCGGCAGGACAAATGTCAGGAACTGGCTGCCGTTCTCCTCTCGCACGAGCGTTGTGCAGACCTTCGGCCGCTGTTTGACCAAGGTGCCGTTGATGTCCTCTTCGAACTCACCCATGTTGACGGTCAGTCGGCGCTTCTCGGGATCACGGTTCTTGAAGAGCACCTGCACGACGTTGCCACGCGACACCGTGACCACGTTCCGTGCACCGCTGAGAGCGAGTTCGTGCGCGGTGAGCTGGCCGTCTTCGAGCACCACGGTGATGCCGATGCTGGCTTTCGAGGCCACCGCCTGTGATCCGAGCTCGTCGATTTCGGCCTGATGGCCGGAACCCTCCTCTGCCAACTCGCACACTGCGCCGTTGTCGGAAGCAGTCGTCGGGTGTTCTTCGATCGGGCGCTGACCGTCGATTGCCATGACGGCGCCGGTGCTGACCAGGCCGAGCGCAGCGATCGCGCACATACCCGAGACGAGACCCTTCTTGAGACCCGGCCTCGAAGCGAGCAGGAAGCCGCCGAACAACACCAGCGCGCCGGCGACCACGAACACCACCGGGCCGCCGCTCTTGTCGATCCACAGCATGATGCGCGAGAACGAGTAGATGATCGCGGCGAGGCCGGCGGCGGCAAGCACCGGAAACTCGAGCGGGTGCAGCATGCGCTTGCGCAGCCCGGCGTTGTAGACCGGGTCGGCAGAGGCTCGCTCGCTCCAGGCGTGCACCATCCACTCGACCGCGGCCGCCAACAACAGTACGACGCCGGCCTTGAACACGATCGGTTTCGAGACGGCGCCGACGGCGACGGCGCCGACCGCTGCGGCGGTGAGGGCCGGCCACATGCTTCGCTCCGCCGGTGGCTGGGCAGCTGCCGACTCGGTGGTGGCGTTGTCGGACATCGCCGACACGTTGCCGTCGTGGGCGTAGTAGTTGACGCCGAACAGGAAAGCAAACGCCACCGCCGCGCTGAGCAAGCCGATGACGCCGAGCCAGCCGTCGGAACCGCCCTTGGAGACGCCGAAGACAACCGCAGCGACGATCGACAAGACGGTGGCCCCGAGGAAGAGTTTGGATCCTGTGGTGAACATTCGCGCCCCTTCGCCTACTTCGTCACGTACACCACGAGCCACAACGCGAAGAACAACGCGCCGAGGAAGTACCAATACAAGGCATGTGCTGACACGATTTCACGATCGGTCGTGCGACCACCCATGTAGCGAAAGGCGGTGATGGCGCTGAAGCCGATGCCGATGATGAGGAGCAACACGAACGTGCCGGTGATCGCGTAGAACATCGCGTTGAACGCAGTCGCGTCGTCGCCCGTGATCGGCAACTCCATGCGGGCATAGATGTAGGCCTGAGCGTTGACGATGGCCACCCCGATGAGACCGACGAGGCCGAGCGCCATGGCTGTGTGGCTGCGGGCATCGCGCCGAGCGGCGTAGACGCCCCATTGAGCGAAGACCCCGATCAACACAAACGCCAGCAGCATCGTGTTTGCCGGCACCAGCGGCACATCGACGCCCTTCGGTACCCATCGACCGTCGGTCACGTCGAGGGCCTCGGTGCGGAACCGCATCCACAACGCCAACATGGCGCCGATCAGGGAGCCGGCGGCAACACAGCCGAGCGCGGTACCGACGAACATCTGCCGTCGCGGGGCAGGGGCTGCGGCAGGTGGCAAGGAGAGCATCAGCGGTCCTTCCGTGGCTTCAGATCGAGCAGCGGTTCGGCCGACGCCACGGTATGCACGTCGGCGAAGTTGGCGTATGGCGCCGGTGAGGATGTCGCCCACTCGAGGGTGTGGCCATCCCACGGATCGTCACCTGCGTCGGCGCCCTTGGTGAACGACCGCACCGCAAGCCCGACGAACGCCAGCACCGTGACGAACATCAACACATGCCCGGCAGCGGAAAGACCGTTCCACAGGTTCTGTGGACCCGAGTAGTCGAACTCACTGGCTGCTGCCGGTTGCTTGGCGAAGCCGGCGACCAGGTACGGCAACGACGCCAGCACGGTGGCGATGAAGCCGAGGGCGGCGAGTGGCAGCACCTGCCGGTCGGGAAGGGAACGTCCCCACAGCTTCGGGCCCCAGTAGGTGACCGCGCCGAGCGCGCTGAGCACGGCGCCGTACACGATGTAGAGCCACACACCCTCTTCGAACACCGTGCCGCCAAGCTGGGCGTCACCGACGTAGTACAAGGCACTGGCGAGCATGCCGACGAACACCATCAATGCCCCGAGCAAGCCGAACACCAACGGCGCCGTGATCCGCGGCCGGCCGCCGCGCATTGCAACCGCGCCGAGAGCGATCACGATGAAGCCACCGAGCACAGGCAACAGGTTGAACAAGGCGTACGGCAGCACCTCGCTGAGCCAACGGCCCACCGACAGGTGGCTGACATCGCGCGACAGGTCCGCCGGCTGCTGCAGCACGGCGCCGAGCGCCGCGCTGAGTCCGACGAGGCCGACACCGGTGAAGATCACGCCTCGCATCGGCAGCTTGCGACCGCTGGCAACGGCAATGACTTCGGCGGCGAATCCGAACACGGGCACCACATAGACGAACGAGGCCGGCTGGCTGAACCCAAAACCGATCCAGCCGTTGATCGCCTGATTGCCACCGAATCCGATCCGGCCGTAGCGGTAGTCGAGATAGGTGTAGATCAGCGCGCCGAGAACGGCCGGCAGCACGAGCAACAGCCCCAGCGCACCCACCAGCACTGACCAACTGAAGACCGGCACCCTGCGCATGTTCATGCCGGGTGCCCGCGTCGTGAGCACAGTCGTGGCCAACGAACCAGCAGCGGCGGCAAGGCCGAGCAGCAAAACGATGTGGCTGACAAGAAACAGCCCGACGAATCGCGGATTGCCGCCGCCGGGCCCACCGTTGGACGCGATCGAGATCACCACGAGCACCGCACCGATGAGCCAGGTCCAGAACCCGGCAGCGGCCAGTCGCGGGAACGTGAGGGCGCGGGCGCCGAGTTGCAGCGGGACGATGGCGACGGCAATGCCGAGCAGCAGCGGCACAAGAACGACGAAGGTGAGGCCGAAGCGATAGAGCGCGAAGAGTTGCGCCATCGAGTTGATGTCGAACATCGCCGCTTCGGCGTCGATGCGCTCGACGCCGAGCAATGCTGCAATCACGACCACGCCCAGCAGGGCGACGAGTGAGACGGCGATGAACAGACGACCGATGCGCTTGTGATCGGTGGTGGTGAACCAATCGCCTATCGACACCGTGCGGGCGCTGGGCGACGCCGTGACGCCAGTTGAGGCGCCTGTTGCGTGCGTATCGATGGTGGTCATAGACAGCGAACTCTTTTCGTATCGGGCGCGGATGCGCGCGCCCGATTCAGTGCTCGATCGGTTACGGACGATTGGATTACACCTGCGAGATTACCCATAGCTCGGCGCGCGGGCGGAAATCCTCAGATGCCCGAACGCACCAGAACGTCGATCGTCATTGCAGCGAACAACAACGTGACGTAGGTGATGCTGAATCCGAAGACACGCATCGACCGCTCTGGCGTGGGGTTTTTGCCGAGATCGGCGGTGCTCCACAAAAACAAACCTCCCGTGACCAGGGCGGTGATGATGTAGATCGCGCCGAGGTGGGCCACAGGGATGAGCACCAGCGTGAACGCGACCATCAGCACCGTGTAGCCGACCATCTTGCGCACCGTGACCTCGGCCGTCGCCACCGCAGGCAGCATCGGCACATTGGCCGCCCGATAGTCGTCGGCATACCGGATGGCGAGTGCCCAGAAGTGCGGTGGAGTCCAGAGGAACATCACGACGAACAGCACGATCGGAGCCCATGTCACGTCGTTACGAACCGCCGCCCAGCCGACCAGCACCGGAACCGCGCCGGCCGCACCGCCGATGACGATGTTCTGGGTGCTGGTGCGCTTCAACCACAGCGAGTACACGAAGACGTAGAACAGGGTCGCCGAGAGCGCCAACACAGCAGACAACAGGTTGGCGCCCGCCCACAGCACCCCGAACGCGATCGCTTCGAGAACGAGCGCGAAGATCAATGCGTTACGCGGCTGGATGAGGCCCGTGACCAACGGACGGCCTTGCGTGCGCGGCATCAACTTGTCGATGTCGCGGTCGATGACCATGTTGATCGCGTTGGCGCCACCGGCAGCCAACGTGCCTCCGAGCAACGTGATGGCGACGAGTGACCACGATGGCCAACCACGCTCTGCCAAGACCATCGTCGGCACCGTCGTGATGAGCAGCAACTCGATGATCCGAGGCTTGGTCAGAGCAACGTATCCACCCAGCGCAGTAGTGGGCGTGCGACGCGCGCCGTGAGCGATGCCGTTGCGACCCAGCCTGGCCGGTGCCAAGCGTGAGGGAACGAGGGGGCGAGCGCCGACAGCCATCGCATCATCGTACGGGCGTCGCAAGACACCAGCCAAGCGGCAGAATGGGAACATGTCTCCATCGCCCGCTCCCGCCGAGGTCGGCGAGATCGACATCGATGACGAAACCGTGCCGGATCGGCCATGGATCGTGCTGGTCTGGAACGATCCGATCAACCTGATGAGCTATGTCACCTTTGTGTTCCAGAAGGTGTTCGGCTACAGCCTGCAGAAGGCGACATCGTTGATGCTCGACGTGCACGAGAAGGGTCGCGCCGTGGTCTCGAGCGGCGCACGCGAGAAAGCCGAGATCGACGTCTTCCGATTGCACGAGCACGGCTTGTGGGCCACGATGCAGCAAGACGACTGATGGCCCGCAAACGCGCTTTCATCCCACCGATCGAACGAGTTCGCGACGGCTACGCCTTCAACATCGGCGACGACGAACGCCAGCTGGTCACTCGGCTGCTGACCGAACTCAGTCAGTTGCTGATGGGCGAATCCGGCGATCCGCGGCTGATTCGCATCTTCCCGCCGGCCTATCACCTGGCCGACGACGCCGACGCCGACGCCGAGTACCAACGCCTGATGCGCGAAGACCTCGTCGCCTCGCGGCTCTCGGGGATCACGACGGTCAACGCGGCCCTGGAAGCACCGGGACCTGTCGACGAAGCGTCGATGATCGCCTTCGTGCAGGCGATCAATGGTTTGCGATTGGTGCTGGGCACCATGCTCGATGTCGTCGAAGACCACGATCCCGACGACATCGGCGACGACGACCCGCAGGTAGGCGAACACCACCTGTACAACTTCTTGAGCTGGCTGCTCGATTGGGCAGTCCGTGCCCTCAGCGAAACCGTCACTCCACAGGAAACATGAAGCAGCCGACCGCGTCCGGACCGGAGTAGACGCCCACGCTGGGCCCGATGCGGTAGCGGATGAGTTCGCCGACGTTGGCCGCCTCGCTGATTGCATCGGCGAGGGCCGTAGCGAGCGGCTCGCCCGACTTGTCGGCCCGGCCGACCGCCACCTTCAGATGTGAACCCCATCCGACCACCGTCCTGGCCATCGTCTCGACAGCGTCGACCATCGTGGCGACGTTCGACACACGCTCGACCTTTCCATCGTGCAGCGTCATGACCGCGACCTCCGCGTCGGAGCGGATGAGACCCGTCGCGTCCAACACGAACACCGAGCCGATCTGCGGTGCCAGTAGCTCGGCCACCCGCACCGCCTCGTCGAGCGTGGCACCGCCGGCGATGGCCTCGGCAGCGGCCCAGACGCAGCAACTGACGCCGAAGCCGGCCGTCCCCGAGTCGACCAGCCGCACCGGCACGGGCAGCGAGCGTGTGGCCAGCCGCGCCGAGTTCAAGATGCCCGACGTCGCTGCGGCGACATGAATCGACAGGATCTCGTCGCATCCTCGTTGCAGCAACGAGTCGTAGGCAGCGGCGAACTGGCCCGGGCTCGGTTGACTGGTGCTGACAGCCGGGCGCGGCTCGATGTCCAACATCTCGTAGAAGCGATCGGCGTCGAGGTCAACACCTTCGAGGTAGTCGTGGCCGCCAACCGTCACCGTCACCGGCACCACCTCGACGGCATAGCGGACTGCGAACTCGTCGGGAAGCTGCGAGTTCGAGTCCGTGCAGATGCCGATCATGCCGGACATGCCCGGCTAAGACTCATGAAGGCACGATAAACCAATCGGTCTCGGCTGTCGCCGGGCGCACGTGAAAATGCGTCAAGGATTGGTCAAGAAAGGGCTGCTCAAGAACCGAGGTCTGCCAACCAGACGGGCAGCCGCGTCGGGCGGCCGGCGACGGTGACGCATCCATGAACGGTGACCGCCGTGGCCATGACCAGATCGGCGACACTCAGCAGATACGTCATCTGGAACGAGGTCCGCGTCACCGTGGCCAACCGCAGGTGCACGTCGACTTCGTCGTCGAAACGCAACGGTTGCCGGTACTGCACGAAGCATTCGAGCACCGCGTAGTCGACACCCTCCGCACGCATTTCGGCGTAGGGATGGCCGAGGTGGCGCAGGTAGGCGACCCGGGTTTCCTCCAGATATGGCAGGTAGCGACTGTGATGCACGATTCCCATGGCGTCGGTCTCGGCGAATCGAACCCTGATCCGGTGGGTGAATGGATACTGGGTCGCGTCGAGTGACGGCTCCGCTGAAAGACGCACGTCGTGCACCGTAGTTCGCCGTGATCCTCGATCCGCTGGGTCGAATCCTCTGGCGCGATTCGGCGGACCTGCTGATAGTGTTGCGACGCTCTCAACCGGAAGAAGATCCCTAGCCCCCATCGTCTAGTGGCCTAGGACACCACCCTTTCAAGGTGGCGGCACGGGTTCGAATCCCGTTGGGGGTGCTGGTCAGATTGTTCACAATCTGGTCCCGTGGTGAAGCTGGAGTTCACGCCGGCCTGTCAAGCCGGAGGTCGCGGGTTCGAGTCCCGTCGGGACCGCTCAAACGTTGATGTTTGAAGTGGTGCACGCAAGCAGAAGATTTCAACAACGGTCGAGTAGCTCAGTCGGCAGAGCACACGCCTGAAAAGCGTGGGGTCACCGGATCGACGCCGGTCTCGACCACGAAGCGGGCAAACGTTGTCAGCGGTACGGGCGTATTACGGCCCGTATCGCTGCCAGCGCTCACTGTGTCGGCCATGCAGCGCCGCTGGGGAAAATAGGTCGAATGGCCTACATGTAGATGGGCCTTCGCCCATTACGCCGTGCGGGTGCCGCCGATATCGTCGACGCGTGGCCATCAGCCTGCTGACCCCAATACCAGGCGAGCATCAGCAATGAGCCAGCGGGCGCGCCCGGCGCTGGAGCAGCAGCTGGTCGACGCGCTCCAGAAGCTCGATGCGGGCGGCGCGCTGAGGACGACGGCACTGGACCTGACTCACCTCTACGACGTGCAGGTGGCCAGCCGGCATTGCGATCTGGCCGCTCGCTGGCTTCGATCGCAGGGCAAGGGCTACTACACGATCGGGTCGGCCGGCCACGAGAGCAATGCCATCATTGCGATAGCCACACGTCCGACCGATCCAGCGCTACTGCACTATCGCAGTGGAGGCTTCTATCTCGGCCGCGCGGGACTCCCGGGCATCAGCGACATCCTCGCCGGCGTCGTGGCCGCCACGAGCGAACCAATCTCCGGCGGGCGTCACAAGGTGTTCGGTCGTCACGATCTGGCGATCATTCCGCAGACCTCGACCATTGCATCCCATCTGCCGCGTGCGGTTGGTGTGGCATTCGCCATCGATCGCGCCGCCAAACTCAAGGTGGCATCGCCCTGGCCGGCCGACGCCATCACCGTGTGCAGCTTTGGCGACGCGTCGACCAATCATTCCGTCGCCACCGGCTCGTTCAACTCAGCGGCATACTGCGCGTACCAAGGTGTGCCGCTGCCGTTGCTGTTCGTCTGCGAAGACAACGGGCTCGGCATCAGCGTTCGTACTCCCAGCGGTTGGATTCAATCAACCTTCGGGTCGCGTCCACATCTGCGCTACGACGCAGTCGACGGCGACGATCCGGTTGCCGTCGGCGAGGTCACGTCAGAGCTGGTCGATTGGGTGCGCAGCAGACGCAAGCCGGCGTTTCTGCATCTGCGGACCGTGCGCTACGGCGGGCACGCCGGAACTGATGTCGAAGCGGCCTATCGATCGGCGGCCGAGTTGCGAGCGGATGCAGAACGTGACCCGATCCTGGGCACCGCCCGAGCACTACTAGCCAGGGGTTGGACGAACGCGACCCTGTTGCAACGACACGATGAGATCGCCGAGGCGGTGTACAAGGTGGCCGCTGATCTGGCCGATGCCGAACAGTTGACGACCGCCGAAGAGGTCGTCCGCCCTCTCGCGGTTCGGCGACCCGACGAGGTCGAACGACTCGCCAGACATCTGTCGGCAACAGACAGCGTCGAGGCACTGACATTTGCCCAAGCGGTGAACACAACATTGGCCACCGTGCTCGAACGGCAGCCGAACGTGTTGGTGTTCGGTGAGGACGTCGCGGTCAAGGGCGGCGTGTACGGAGTCACCAAAGGTTTGCTGGCCAAAGCAGGCGCTGGGCGCGTCTTCGACACGCTGCTCGACGAAACCTCGATCCTCGGGCTCGCCAACGGCTGCGCCATCAGCGGCTTTTTGCCGATCCCCGAGATCGAATACCTCGCCTACTTGCACAACGCTGAGGATCAACTGCGAGGCGAGGCTGCAACGCTCTCGTTCTTCTCCAATGGGCAATACCGCAACGGCCTTGTCGTGCGAGTCGCCGGATACGGCTACCAAGAGGGCTTCGGCGGACATTTCCACAACGATGACGCTGTCGCCGTGTTGCGCGATATCCCCGGTCTGGTCGTCGCCTCGCCATCGCGGCCCGACGACGCTGCGGCGATGTTGACCACGTGTGTCGCCGCAGCACAGGCTGATGGCACTGTGTCGGTGTTCCTCGAACCCATCGCGCGCTATCACACCCAGGATCTCTACGAGACGGGCGACCGCGAATGGATGGCCGCCATCGGCGGCGATCATCACGTGCCGATCGGGTCGGCGCGAACCTACGGGCAGGGCCTCGACCTGACGATCATCACCTGCGGCAACGGTGTGTTGCTGAGCCTGCGAGTGGCCCGCCGACTGGCCGGGCGCGGCGTTGGGGTGCGGGTCGTCGATCTCCGCTGGTTGGCGCCACTGCCGACCGAGGATCTGATCCGCGAGACACACGCCACGCGCGCCGTGTTGGTAGCCGACGAGACTCGGGCGAGCGGCGGGTGGAGCGAAGGTGTGGTCACGGCGCTCGTCGAGGCCGGCATCAGCTCCCGCATCGGCCGGGTGACCAGCAAGGACAGCTTCATCCCGCTCGGCGAAGCGGCGAAGCTGATGTTGCTCAGCGAGGACGAGATCGAGACCGCCGCGTACCGTCTGCTGCACGGCTGAACAGCGAAGCCGGCGTCAACCGGGCGCTACCGATACCATCACGACCACGCCGAGCCCGATGTGCCTGGATGACTGCTGAATGGATGATGAGGTGACGGTATGAACAAGCGGACGGTTGTCTCCGCATGGGTCGCCATCGCGGTTGCTCTTGCCTCGTGCGGAAGTGACAGCTCGGGCACGAGTACGGAGAGCTTCAGCGACCAGCTCGCCAGTGTGTGTCGCACCATCGATCGTGGCATCGGAAACCTCGACGCGGCCACGTCACTCGACGAGGTGCGCAGCAATGCAACCGAAGCCTCGGCGTTGTTCGAGGATGGCATCAACGAACTGAAGCGGCTGAGCATCCCGACGAGTGACCAGAACTTCGCGGCCGACGTCAACGATCTGATCGCCAGCTTCGAGGACCAACTCGACAGCCTCGACGACATCACCAGAGCGGCCAGAGGTGGCGACCAGGGTGAAGTCGACACCAGGATTGCCAGTCTCAACGACCAGTTGGCCGACAGCAACGATCTCGCGGACAGCCTCGGCATCGCCCGCTGCGAACTCGACCCTGTGTTCGAGGCCGCGCCGACCACCGAGCCAGACGTACCGCTGACCCTGCCGATCGCAACCCTTCCCGTCGAGACGTTTCCGATCGAGACGTTTCCGATCGAGACAAGCCCGGTGGACACGACGCCGATCGTCAGCAACAAGACGATCCTGTCGTCGAGCGACCTCGTCCCGCTCGGCGACTACAGCTTCGTGGACGCGCCCGACGACGCGATCACGAGTTTCCAGACATTGCTCGACTTTGCTCCATCGATGGCCGCGCAGTCCGGCTTCCTCAGCGGTGTCGACGTGCTCGATGCCAATGGTCAGCAGATGGGTCGCGTCTTCGCCTTCGAAGCCGACGCCGACGTGCTCACGCCTGGCTCGTTGGAGGAGGTGACGCCGTACTTGACCAGCGACATCCCGACCTCGCCGATGACCATCGGCACGCAGGCCGGTGTCACTTGGAGCGACCCCGACGGCACCGCGTACTTCCTGTTCGGTGTCAGCAACGTCTTGTTGTGGGCATTCTCACCATCTGCCGACCTCCTCACGCCGGCCCTGCAAGCCTGGGGCGAGAGCGTCTCCCAGTAGCGCATGCCGTGCCCCTTCAACTCACGTTCGTCACCTCCGCCAAGCGACAGACCGACCTGCCCGATTCACCCGGCGAGGTGGCGTTCGTCGGCCGTTCGAACGTCGGCAAGTCGTCACTGATCAATGCCCTGGCCAATCGCCGACAGCTGGCGAAGGTCTCGAACACTCCCGGCCGCACACAACTGATCAACCTGTTCGTGTTGCCGAATGGAGCGACCGTCGTCGACCTGCCGGGCTACGGATATGCAGCGGTGCCCGGTCGCGAACGAGCGACCTGGCAGGCGATGATCGAGGGGTACTTGCTGGAACGCGAACCCCTCGTCTTGGTGTTCGTGCTGGTCGATGGAGAGATCGGCCCGACCAAGCTCGATCTGCAGATGCTGGCCTGGTTGCAGGCAAACGCCGTGCCATACCAGATCGTGGCGACCAAGCTCGACAAGGTCAAGCCATCGAAATTGGCCGGTCGACGGCAACAGCTTGCTCGCGGCTGCTTTCTCGACGAGGGCGACGTCTTGTGGGTCAGCGCCAGCAAAGGCACCGGGATCGACCGACTCCAGGCGCACGTCAATACGATGCTGACGGTATGACCGCCCACCTGGCCGCCGCACACTTGGAACTACCCATTGCGTCAAGTCCACCACGTGGAGTAGTCTCGCCCGCGTGGCACGACGGGACACACGATCGACCGGACAATTGATGACACGGCTTGGCTATTCACCCGACGCTTCACGCAGTGAGCAGGTGCGCTGGCTGGTGTCACGCCTCGAGCCGGTGATCCTCGTGATGTTGTCGGCGCACTATCTGTTGCGCAGCCGTATCTGGTCAGTTTCGGTCCCTGTGGTGATCGCCGCCATCGCGTGCTGCGCGCTGGGACTGTTCGGAGTGGTCTACGGCACCAACTCGCGGCTCGGGATGCTCCGCGCGACGACCGCAACGTCGCTGCTCTTTGCCATGTCGCTGGCGCTCTCCGACCACCTCGTGGACCTCGTCGTGTGGTTCCCGATCCTCGGCATCAGCTATCCCCTGGTCTTCGGCCTGCGCCGCGCCTACCCGTTCGTCATCGCCAACTCCATCGGCGTCGGCGTTGCCGCGAGCTACGCATTCGGCGTGACATCGGGGCTGCTGCGGGTTCCTGTCGTGCTGATCGGAGGCGTCGTCGCTGGTCTGGTCGCCGACGCTCTCGAGCAAGCAACGGTGTCGGCCACGACAGCCACTCGCGACGCGGCAAGGGCCCGAACCAGCGAGAACTACCTACGCACCGTGTTGAACACAGCCCCGATCGGCATCCTGGTGATCGGCGGCGAACTCGAGAACTCGTTCATGAACGCCCACATATCGCAGTTCTTCGATTCGGCACCGGTGCTCAGCGACCTCGAGGCACTTCGCACGTACCTCGCGCCATCAGATCAGCACCTCTTCGAAGACTTGCGTGCCAAGGTGGCCAATGGCGAGACCGCCACCTACAGCTGCCGACTCGAACTCCCCCACCTCGGCAGCCGGAACGTGCAGATCGTCGCCGCGCCGGCAATCGACGACAACGGTCTCAACACCGGCACGGTCGTGATCATTCGGGACATGAACGACGAGGTCGGACGGCAGCGCGAGATGGAACGATTCCGTGCCGTTGCCGATGCGACCACCGACCTGGTGGCCATCGCCTCGTTCGGAGACGGCACCAACTACCTCAACCCGGCCGGCGAGCGCTTCTTCGGCGCCAACCCGCTGAACCGCAACGACACCTTGAAGTTCATCCCCGAGGAATACCGCGAGACGATGTTCGCCGAGATCGGCGAGGCCATTCGCGATGGTGGCACCTGGAGCGGTGAGATCGAGATGGTCGATCAAGATGGCGAACGACACCCGATGTCGGGGGTCGCCGTCGGCATTCGCGACGAGCAAGGTCGCCTCGAAGGTTTCGCCGTGACATATCGCGACCTGTCCGACCGCAAGCGACTCGAGGCACGACTGGCCCACGATGCCGGCCACGACGCCCTGACCGGCCTGCCCAACCGCCAACAACTGTTCCACCTGCTGACGAACACGATCGGCGACCGCGAACGAATGGCCGTGATGTTCTGCGACCTCGACGACTTCAAAGTTGTCAACGACAGCCTCGGCCACTCGGTCGGTGACCGCTTGCTGCAAGTCGTGGCTGATCGTCTGCAGACCGCCACACGCGGCGGCGACATCGTGGGGCGCCTCGGCGGCGACGAGTTCCTGGTGGTCTGTCGCAACATCGGCACCGATCTCGAGGTTGCGGCCATCGCCGACCGCCTGCTGGCGGCGGTGAAGGCACCGATCAGCCTCGACGGCCGCGAGCACGTGGTGTCGATGAGTGTTGGCGTTGCCTTTGGTATTGGGTCCGACCCGGCCAACGAGATCGTTCAGCGCGCCGACCTGGCGATGTACGCAGCCAAGCAGGCCGGCCGCCGACGCATCGCCCTGTTCGACCAGACCATGCGCCGCCAGGTCGACGACCGTCTCGACATGGAGCGCGAGCTGCGCGCCGCATTCCGCGACAACCAGCTGTCGCTTCACTACCAGCCGATCGTCAACACGGGTACCCTCGAGGTGCTCGGATTCGAGGCCCTGGTGCGGTGGCAACATCCCACCCGCGGCCTGATCCTGCCCGGCAAGTTCATGCCGATCATCGAGAGTTCCGGATTCTCGATCCAACTGGGCGAGTTCGTACTCAACGAGGCGACGCGTGCAGCCTCGTTGCTGCGCCTACGCGCCCCGAACCTGAGCATGTCGATCAACCTGTCGTCGGCCGAACTCAACAATGGCGACCTCGTCGAAAACGTCGCCAAGGCCATCGCTCGTGCCGGTATCGGCGCATCGGCATTGACGATCGAGATCACCGAGGACATCGTGATGGCCGACATCGTCGCCGCCCAACCTCAGCTCGACGAGCTGCATAGCCTCGGCGTTCGCATCGCCATCGACGACTTCGGTACCGGCTACTCCAACTTGGCGCTCCTGCGACAGTTCGCTGCCGACTTCGTCAAGATCGACCGCAGCCTGATCAGCGGCCTCGATACCGAGCGTGGTGGCAGCGAGTTCGTGCGGCTGATCCTGTCTCTGGCCCACGAGCTGGGGTATGCGCCGATTGCCGAGGGCGTCGAGACCGAAGGCCAGCTCGACGAGCTCCGCCGCCTCGAATGCAAGATGGCGCAGGGCTATTTGTTTGCGAAACCGATGACACTCGCCGATGCGCTGGCGTTCGCCAGCAGCGGGGCGTACGGACAGCGGGTTTGAGACACCGGTAGGGTCTGTAGGCTCGCATTGGTAAACGTTGCCGAGAAGTGTCGGCCAACAAGGTAGGCGGCATGGGACAGTTGCAGAAGGTGAGCTGGCGAACGGCAGGCTGTGCCGCGCTCGGCACCGTCGTCGCCGCTGCATCGGTCGTCGCCGTCATCAACAGCGACGGCGTCCGCCCGACGTCGTTGACCTCCAGCGCAGCAACGCGTTGGCTGGTCGACCAGGTCAACGAGACCGTCGTGCTGGTCGATGGATTGGCGGGCCGGGTCGTGGCGAAGATCGCCATCGAGTCCGAGTCCGACACCAGCGGTGAAGTCGCTGTGCAGGGTGCCGGTGGCGCCTTCCTGGTCGCTGCATCGAGCGCTTCGGTGCGCACCATTTCGACCGCCAAGTTGCAGCTGGGGACCGCCCAAGCGGTGTCGTTGTTGGCGGAACCAGATGTCAAGTTCGGTGTCGGCGCCAGCGGACTGACCGTCGTGAGTCCTGGCACCAACGAAGCCAGCGTCATCGCCGTCGACGATGTGACGCGACCGGTGAAGGTCCCTGCATCGAACAGCGCGCTCGTCGCCGCCGACGGCAGCATGTGGCTGCTCGGCAACACCGAGGCCACCCACGTCAACATCGACGAATCTGCTACCAGCGTGCCACTGCGCAGCACGCCCAACCAGACCGCAACGATCGGGCCGACCGCCGTTTCATACGATGCAAACAGCCAGATGGTGCGCTGGCTGGACGGTGGCGATGTGTCCGTGCAGTCGATCACCAATGCCAGCGAGGCCGTGCTGCAGGAGTCGGGCGACGACGCCCCCTGCGTGTGGTTGGGTGTCGGCGAGACGTTGGTATGTGTCGGTGCAACCGGCATCACGACCACCATCCGGATCGACGGCCTGAACATCGCTACGGATGATCGGTTGGCGGTCGCCGGCAATGCAATGGTCGTCGTGCACAACAACAACGAGGTTGACCGGATCGATCTCGACGATCAGCGACTGGGCACCGAACCACGACCGGATCCTCGCGCTTCGCCTCCGCTGTCGATCACTGCATCCGGCAATCTGATCTGGCTCGACGACCAGTCGGGCGAGAACGCCTGGGTGGCTCATCGATTCGGGATCAACACGATCACGAAGAACGACGAAAGCGTGCCCCTGCTCGACGCCCAGGGCCAGATCAAGGACCTGGGCGTCAGCGTCGACGGGCCGATCACCGCCGGCGGCGATACAAACGGCTAGTACGACACAGACAATCTCGACAACAACGGTGTCGACGATCCGCCCGTGGCGGTCGACGACTCGGTCACGGCGCGGGCGGGCAGCACGATCACCATCCCGGTCACGGGCAACGACTACGACCCCGACGGCGATGCCATCGCCGTGGTCAGAGTCGGTGTCGCCGACACAGCCGGACATGGTGCCACCGACGTGCTCAACGGCACCTCGGTGGCGTACCGGCCAGAGCTGGGCTTCAGCGGCACCGACTCGTTCACCTATACCATCGTCGACGAGCATGGCGGCGAAGCTACGGCCACGGTGAATGTGGAGTTGTTCCCGCCCGGCAGCCCCAATCGGCCACCCATCGCTCGGCCCGACGAGGTCAATACGCGGCTCGGACGTGCCGTGACCATCGACGTGCTGGCCAACGACATCGACCCCGAGCGCGACATGTTGACGGTGCCGACATTCCAAGACGACAGCGGCGCCACGATCACCGACACCCTCGGCCCGACGGATTTGCCGGCGCTGAAGTACCAGCCGCCCAACAAACCGGGCGTGTACACGTTCACCTATCAGGCGGCAGATCCGCAAGGTGGCACCAGCCAGCAGACCGTCGTCACGGTCACTGTGTCCGCGGCGGACGCCGAGAACAATGCGCCTGTGGCACGGCCCGATGCCATTCGACTTCCCGTCGGCGTCGTCGGTGAGCTCGACGTGAAGGCCAACGACATCGACCCCGACGGTGACGATCTGCGGGTCGTCTCTGCGGTGGCGCCGCCGGGAGTCACAGCCGTGGTTCGCAGCCAATTGCTGAAGATCACGTTGGGGCCGGGCGCGTCCGATCGCTCGCTGGTTACCTACAAACTGAGCGACGGGGACCCGCTGCACGACGCAACCGGAAAGGTTCTCGTTCTCAAGATCGACGAAGCGGCGGAGAACCGACCGCCCGTCGCCAATGTCGATGCCGAGCGAGTCGTGATCGGCAACTCGGTGAGGATCCCGGTCACCGCCAACGACGTCGACCCCGAGGGCGACGAGATTCGCCTGGTCACGGTCGGCACACCCGAGGACGGCGTCGGCACAACAGCGGTAGATGGCAATTCGGTTCGGTTCACGCCGAACCTTCCCGACATCACCGAACCGACGCCGGTCACATTCCCGTACACGATCGGCGACGGGAACGGCAACGAGGCGACCGGCACGGTCACGGTCACCGTGCTCGTGGAGGCATTGCCTCGCGCCCCATTCGCCCGCGACGACTTCGCCGACACCGTGACCGACAAGGCCGTCAACATCGACGCTTTGGCCAACGACGGCGACCCGTCGGGCGGGCGGCCCAGCCTGATCGGAACCCCATCCTGCGCTGGCGGTGGTGTCGCCTCCATCACGGCAGACAATCGAATCACCTTCGTCCCGCCCAGCGGCCAGACCGGCGTCTATCGATGCAAGTACAGCGTCAGCAACGCCCAAGGCTTGCTTGCCGAGGCGACGATCATCGTCACCGTCGCGGTCGCTCCGCCCGGCAACCGTCCACCCACCGTCGACGGTTCGGCCCCCTTGAAAACGGTCAGCCTCGGCAAGTCCATCACGATCAGCGCCAACGAGACGGCCAACGATGATGACGGCGACAGCTTGGTGTTCTCCGCCGTCAGCAAGCCGACTCGGGGCACCACCAGTTACACGGACAAGACCGAGAGCTTCTCGTACACCGCCCCCGATACGGGGACAGCCGATCGAACACCCGAAGTCATCAATCTCGACGTCACGATCAGTGACGGCAACGACGGGAACGTCAGCGCCACGATCTCGGTCAGGGTGGTCGACGACAGCCCGCTTCCCCCGACCACGCCACCCTTCGTCCGCGACATCCCTCGCTCGGCGTTGACCGGCGACAACGTGGCCATCGACGTCGTTGCCGAGCTGCGCGACCAGAACAGTACGACGCAACTGACGTTGACGAGTGCGTCGCTCGACTCCGGCCCGGGCACGGTGTCGACGCTCGGGCCCGTCGTCAGCGTGAAGACCACGGGACCCGGCACGGTCGTTGTCAGCTACACGGTGACGAACAGCGACGGCATCCCTGCAAGTGCCAAGATCAAAATCACGGTGACCGACCCGCCGCCGGCGAACCCACCGGTGGCAGTCGACGATGTGTTGACCATCGCCAGCGGAGGGGTCAACAGCGTCGACCTGCTGATCAATGACAGTGGCATCAGCGACCCCGGCGATGTCGTCTCCGCGGTGCTCCTCAACCGGCCTCCCACAAGCTTCGGCACGGTCGAACTCCTGCGTGGTGTCTTGACGTTCGTCGCCGCCCCCAACGCTGCCGGGGTCGCCGTGATCCGATACTCGCTCAGCGACGACAGTGGCTTGTCGAGCACCGCAACCATCACCCTCAACGTCCTGCCGTGCAGCGAGAGCCCTCCATCGGCGCCTGCCGCCACCCTGTTCACGCCGTACCAGGTGCCGATTGCCATCGATCTCACCCAATACGTGCTGTCGGGCAGCATCCGCGCCGGCAGTGTGGCTGGCGGGGGTTTGACGGGAACCAGCGGCGTCTATACGCCACCCGTAGGAATGAACGGCACGGAACTGGTGACATTCACGGTCGAGAACGGCTGCCAGCAATCAACACAGGGCCAACTGACCATCGACGTCAATCGCGCACCTGTTGCCGGCAGTATCTCCAGGGTCATTTCGCGAGGCAGTACCCTGACGGTGACGGTCGCCGAGCTGGCCTCCGACGACGAAGCACTGAAGATCGTCGCCCTCAACGGCAACCCGAGTTGGGTCACCCTGGTGCCGGGCAACAGCGGCAGCCCTGGCAGCTTCGATGACACGACCATCAACGCCTCACCACCGACCGGTACACCAGCCGGCTCGCCGTATGTGTTCACCGCCGTTGTGCAGGACCCCGGCGGACTCACGGCCTCGGCGACCATCACCCTGACCATCAGCAACCTTGGCCCGACAGCGATCGCCGACCAGTACTTCACCGAGTTCTCGTCGTTCCCGTTCAACCCGACAGAGAACGACACCGATCCCGAAGGCGGAGCGCTCACGATTCGCACCATCGTCGTGACCAGCGGCTCGGCGACGATTCAGTCAATCACCGGCAACACGGTCGTCGTGACGCTCGGTCACGGGGAATCCAGGCTGAGCTACACGATCGAGGATGATGGCGGGCTGACGTCGAGCTCGACGATCACCATCACATCGAATCGTCTCCCGACGATTCAGCCCGGCACCGAGGACACCAACGGTCAGCCGACCGTGCACCTCCCGCTGATCGTCACCGAGCCCGATGGCGATCCGGTCTCGGTCAGCTGCACACCGCCGGACGGCTTCGGTCATGCGATTCTCGTCGCCCCCGGCCCTCAGGTTGATCCCTTCAACCCGCAGTTCGAACTCGTCGTCAGCGTGCCCGCCACCTTTGCCGATGATCCGCTCAACTCGGCAGTCATCCCGTGCACCGTGACCGAAGACCCCCCCCTCGGCGGCGCAGCCACCGCGCTGATCACCATCACGGTGTAGTGGGCACCGTGTAGTGGGCACGGTGTAGCGGGGCTCGAGTCAGCGCAAGGGTGATTGGGTGCGGCGGCGCAGCGAGCGGGTGCTGAGCCACCACTTCCAACGCCACCATCTCGACGAGGAGTTGCGGATGCTCGACTCGACCATTCGCAGCTGATCCACGGCATCGACGGCCCGTTGCGGGTCACACGACGCACTGGCAAACGTCACGGCATCGGCGTGACGCTGCAGGCGACCGAGCGGCGGCCCGGCCGCCGGCTGCATCTTGACGCCGGCCTCGACCAGTTCGGCGTTGGTGTCACTGCTGTGCAAGGTAGCTCCGGCGTCAACCAGCGCGTCGGTTGCCAACGTCCAGGCCGTGCTGACCCGACGCGCCGGATCGTTGGCCTTCAGGCCCTTGCGGCGGCGCAACTTCTTCCAGGTGACGATGATTGCGAAGACGATGATCGGCCACAACAACAGTCCAGTGAACAGCCCGCCTCGCAGCGCCCACACCCGCACCGCCGACCACCGTTCGGTCGCCTGCGGCGGGATCGCAGCTTCGACAGGTTCATTGGGGTCGGCATCGTCGACGGCTGGAGGATCCAGCGGCTGCGCTGCCGGAGGTGTTTCCGGACGGCCGGCCGGCGTCTCAGGCCCCTGCGCACCCGGCGTTTCTTCCGGCAGCACATCGACGGTGACCCATCCGTCGTCGACAAGAACCTCGGGCCAAGCAAGTGCCATCGAGGTGTCGATCGTTGCCGACGACGACGTGGAGTCGGTCGCATAGCCGGTGGCGATACGGGCGTCGACGCCGAGGCTGCGAGCCAGCAGCACGAAGCCGGTGATGAACTGCTCGGGATTGCCGACCTTGGAATTGCGCAGGAACGTGTCGACCAGGTTCTGCTGCACCCCGCCCGGGGTGTCGGAGTTCAGCTGGTAGTCCTCGATCAGCGCCGCGGCCAGTGTTGCTACCTGCTCGGCGACGGTGCCATCACCGGCGAGCTCCCTGGCCAGCGCCTCGTACGAGCTTTCGATCTCAGTCGGTTGCACGGTCGCAACCGCGTCGACAGTTGTGGGATCGAAGTCGGTCAGGGGCTCGACGGTGAACACCGTGACGGCCGGCCGTTCGTCGCCGTTGATCCTGACAACGCGACGTTTGGAATCGGACTCGACCGGGCTGCTGCTGCGCAGCAGTCGACCGGGAGCCACCCACAGCACCGTGTCGGATCGCAATGCCGTAATCCTGACGGACACCTGCTCGGCGCCCGTGGGCTCGTCGAGTCGGTTGCCGGTCGGTATGATGCGGCCACTGGTCGACCACGACTCGCCGTTGTAGATGTCGAGCGCGGCCGATCGCCACCGCTGCAGCTGACCAAGCGCGGGCGATTCAACCGTGTACAGATCACGCGCGGGTACGGCGTCGCGTTGTGCCGAGACATCGGCCAGCGGATCGAGCAGCGAGAGTTGGCTGTTGGCCTCCTCGCGGTGACGCGGGTTGGCGCGATCGGCAACGGCAACACTGACGCTGACGGTCGTGACCAGGGCTGCCAGCCCGATGGACACAGCGACGACGACACCCGACCGCACGCTGGCAACTCGATCGTCGAGGCCGATCCACAGCAGCATGAATGCCGAGGCGGCAGCCAAGGCGACGGCCTGCCATTGCGGGCCGTCGGGAGCACCCACTGCGATCATTGCGACCATCGCGACCATCAGCGGCGCGATCGCGAGTGCCCGCCAACGAGCACGCATGGCCAGGTCAGTGGCCAACGCGGTGGCACCGAAGATCAGTGCTGCCAAGGCGACGAAGATCGTTGGAAACCTCGGGCTGGGCCACGCGGTGGTGACCACCTGGCGGGACCCATCGAGCAGACCGCGAACAAACGACGCCGACGTGCCATCCGACGCGTACGCCACGAACATCCCGGACCCCACGAACGCGGCACCCTGGCCGATCGCCCGCACAACGATGTTGAGACGCGACAGGAGCCATCCGACAAGCACTGCGACGACCGCTGGAACCAGCAGGACGGGTTCGAGGCGAGTCCCGACGACTCGCGCCCCGCTGAGGGCCAGGCCGCAGCCGAACACCAGCACGGCCATTGCACGGACGACTCGACGACCATTGGTGAGACTCGGCCTGGCTGCTAGTTCCACTGCGCCCACCGCTCCGCGAACTGACCGGCGTCGTTGGCCGCAATCGCCGAACACGCCAGCCCGGCAGTACCCGCCCCGACCCCGATTCTGGCAACGCTGATCTGATCGCCGTGCGAGAAGATGGTCGACGGGCCCTTCGGACCCGTCACCACCAACACCGCTACCCCGCCGAGGCCACCCGTGAACAAGCTGGCAAGCGACAGCACATCGGTGCCGCTCCCCTGCTCGAGCGGCGTCAGCAGGTCGAGCATCTCGGACTGGTCGACCAGTGGATACGGCCGACCAGCACGCAGCCGCGATGTCGAACGAACCACCACGTCGAGTCCCGACCGCAGTGCGAACGCGGCCACGCTGGCGCCCGCATCGACGATCTCTTCGAAGTCGTCGGCGGTGGCCACATCGGTGGACGTGTCGATGACGACCGTGAACTCGTGTCGCCGAAGATCGACGAACTCGCGGATCATCAACGTCGCCGCCCGAGCCGAGGTGGGCCAGTGGATGAGCCGGGTGTCATCGCCATATTGATACTCGCGAAGCGATTGAAAGCCAGACTGCGGGTCACCGGATGGCCGACGCAGGACGGCGTCGTTGGTGATCACCCTGACGGCACCTGACGCTGCGATCAACGGGTACACCCGAGGGTGCACGACGACCATCCCCATCTGGCCGAGCGGGCTGCTGGCCGTGGCCAGACCGAGCTGATCGATGCGTTCGAACGACAACGGACCGATTGGGAAGATGCCTCGTCGGCGCGTGCTGAACTGGGCGTCGACCTCGTGGCGGGTCATGCGCGGCAACGTGGGGATGCCGAACGACTGCTGAATGCCCTGAAACTCGTCGGTCAAGCGTGTCGAACCGAGCCGATGCTGTGACTGGTTGAAGATCTGATAGCGAACGTGCACGACCTCGCCACGGGCAACCCGGGCGGTGATGAGCCGCCGCCGAGCGCTGTGGCGGGTCGGTCGTCGTGACGTGTACAACGCGAAGCCAACAGCAACAGCACCGGCAGCGGCCAGGGCGAGCAACTCCTCGTACCACCAGACGAGTCCGAAGCAGGCACTGATCACCGAGCCGATCAGCACGCCGAGGCCGGTGCGAGTCAGCACGCCGTCATCCCTCGCGGTGGCGGGGAACTGCGATGTCGTCGACAATCTCGGCCAACACCTGTTCACTGCGCACGCCACGCAGTTCGGCCTCGGAACTCAATGAGATGCGGTGGCCAAAAACCGGCTCGATCAGCGTCTTGATGTCGTCCGGTGTGACATAGCCGCGCTGCTCGGACGCGGCGTACGCCTTGGCTACTCGCATGAGCGACAGTGTTCCACGAGTTGACACACCGAGCCGTAAGTCGGGATGACCACGGGTCGCGTTGGCCAGACGAACGATGTAGTCATTGATGCTGTGCACGACCTCGATCTGCTCGATCGCCCCGATGAGCTGCTCGAGTTGGGTTGCGTTGGTCACCGCGGGCACGCCGCGGTCGCGGTTCTCG
>JANPBZ010000002.1:0-13361 GCA_031430695.1 Ilumatobacteraceae bacterium | reverse complement strand
TCCATGCGCTCCCACACTTCTTGCTGCATGAAGCGATCGCGCATGCGAATGGCGGCTTCGAACGCAAACTCCTGACGATCCTTCATCTCGGCGTCGCTCAGCGAGTCGTAGACCTCTTTCAGCGACAGGACGCCGAATGCCACGTGCCGGGCCTCGTCGCTCATCACGTACCGCAGCAACTGCTTCAACAGTGGCTCGTTGGTGAACTGATGCATGAACCCGAAGGCGGCGAGCGCAAGACCCTCAACCATCACCTGCATGCCGAGGTACGTCATGTCCCATCGGCTGTCGTTGACGATGTCGTCGAGCAGCATCCGCAGGTGCGAGTTGATCTGATACTTGCCGCCGAGCTTCTCGTCGAGATAGCGAGCGAACACTTCGACGTGGCGGGCCTCGTCGACGACCTGAGTGCTGGCGTACAACTTGGCGTCGTACCACGGCACCGTCTCGACGATCTTGGCGGTGCACAACAGCGCGCCCTGCTCGCCGTGCATGAACTGGCTGAGGCTCCAGTTGCGGCTCTCCACCCCGAACTCGAGCCACTTCTTGTCGTCCCACTTCTCGACGGGTGTGCCGATGTACATGCTGGCGTCGATGCCGGTGCCGATCAGCGCCTGATCCTCGGCCACGGTCTTTTCGACATCGACCTCGGTGTCCCACGGCAGGTCGGTGGTTGCGTTCCACTGGCCGACCTTGGCCTTTTCGTAGAGCTTGCGCAGCGCCGGCCGGCTGAGCGAGTAGTCCCACGTGAAAATGGTGTCCGCGTTGTTCTTGACGACGTGGGCGACCTCGTTGGGATCATGCGTGGGGATGGCCAAGATGGCGTCGATGTCGTTGATTTCGGCGCGGCCGATGATCGTCTCATTGTCGTTGTGGGTGACAGTCATGGTCAGCTCCTGGTGAGAGATGGCTGGAAGGCGGGGAGGATGAAGGCGTGGATGAAGGCTCGGGCGGATTCGGGCTCGCCGAGGTCGACCTGCTCGGATGGCGCCAGGAAGTAGCTGATGACCAGACGAGACAGCAGCTCGACCAGCCGGGCGCCCTCGCGGCGTGGCAGATAGCCATCGACCAACGGGGCCAAGAACACGGTCGCCACTCGAATGATGCGCGGCACGCCATCTACAGTGAGCTGTCCGAGGGTGTCGCCGGGCTCCGATGCGAGCATCAACGAGAGGTGTTGATCGTTGCGCAGTTCGTGTGTCGCATGCATGACACAGCGCACCATCAGGTCTTCGAAGTCGACCGCGCCGTCGAGGTGGGCGCTCAATCGGGTGAAGAAGTCTTCGAGCTCGCGTACCCGCAATGCTTCGAACAGAATGTCCTTGCCGCCGGGGAACATGCGGTACAAGGTCGCTCGCGATACCCCGGCCTCGTTGGCGATGTCTTCGATCGTGACCTTGGCGAGGCCCCACCGCTCGCAGCACGACTTGGCCGCATCGAGGACGCGCGACTCGGCCGGATCAAGAGACATCATGAGACAGTAAGACACTATGTGTCTCACTGTCAAGGGGTCGATCGAACCAAGATCGCGTCAAACAGGCCCGGCTAGGCTGCCCATTCAGCGTGAACACCTGGAGGAATAGAACAATGAAACGATCGACCTTGGCCGCCCTGGTAGCCGGCTCATTGCTGCTGATCTCATGCGGCGACGACGAAACACCAGCCGCCGAATCGGGCGACACGACCGCGTCCGCGGATCCGGCCGCCTGCGCGGCGGGTAACACCATCACCGCCGACAAGTTGACCATCGCCACGGGTGAGCCGGCGTTCCCTCCGTACGTCATCAACGATGCCACACCCGAGGACGGGCAGGGCTTCGAGGCCGCCGTCGCAATGGCGGTCGCCAGGGAATTGGGTTTCGATGCGACCGAGGTGTCGTGGACGCGCACACCGTTCGATGCCGCGATTGCTCCAGGTCCGAAGGATTTCGATTTCAACCTGCAGCAGTACGGGATCACCGCCGAGCGCAAGCAGGTCGTCGATATGAGCGAGGGCTACTACACCTCGGCTCAGGCAATCTTTGGTCTTGCCGATTCGGCAGCCGCCAACGCCAAGACGCTCGCCGACCTCCAGGGTCTGAAGATCGGGGTCGCCTCGGGCACCACCAGCCTCACGTACGTCGAAGAGACCATCAAGCCGACTTCGGAGCCATTCATCTTCACGGACAATGCTGCGGCCAAGCAGGCACTCGAGTCGAACCAGATCGACGCCATCGTGTCCGATCTGCCGACCGCGCTCTTCATCACCGCCGTTGAGATCGAGGGCACCACGGTCTTCGGACAGATTGAAGGCAGTGGCACCGACGAGTTCGGCCTCCTGCTGTCCAAGGACAGCAAACTCACGCCGTGCGTGAACGCTGCGCTCAAGGTCCTCAAGGATTCGGGGGAGCTGGCCACGATCACAACAACGTGGATGGCCGAGTACGCAGAAGCCCCGCTGATCAAGCTCAGCTGATCGACATATGACCCAGCAGCCCGGTGCCGACGCACTCGCGCCGGCACCGGCGCGTGCTGGGCTCACGCGTCGACAGATCTTCGAACGTCGCCAGCGCCGGCGCGCAAACCGTATAGCAGTCCTCAGCACGTGCATCGTGCTGGCCGCGATCATCTTCCTCATACCGCTGACGCCCGGATGGGACAATGTACGGAAGTCGTTTTTCGACGGCGGAGTGTTCCGGAGCTCCTTCCGCCCGATCCTGCGGGCCTTCGCCTACGACGTGCAGATTTTCGTGTGGTGTGCGCCGTGCATCGTGATCGTCGGCTTGCTGATCTCACTTGCGCGAGGCGTGCGCAACCCTGCCTTGTATCCACTTCGGCTGGCCGCCACCGTGTACACCGACGTCGTTCGTGGCGTGCCGGTGTTGCTGTGGATCTTCCTGATTGGCTTCGGTGTCGTGGGGCTGATCAACAGTCGCTCGTTCTTCGGCAGCTACACGATGTGGGGCTCGGTTGCCTTGGTCATGACCTACTCGGCGTACGTGTCGGAAGTTTTTCGCGCCGGCATCGAGAGCATCCACGAGAGCCAACGCGCCGCGGCTCGATCGCTCGGTCTGTCGGGTCGTCAGACGATGCGTCACGTCGTGCTGCCACAGGCCGTGCGCCGCGTTGTTCCGCCGCTGATGAACGACTTCATCAGCCTCCAGAAAGACGTCGCCCTCATCAGCTTGCTGGGGCCCGTCGAAGCCTTGCGGCGGGCAACAGTCATCAAGGACCGCACCTTCAACTTCACGCCGTACCTTGCTGCGGCAGCGCTGTTTCTGTGCATCAGCATCCCCCTCACGCGCCTGACCGACTACCTGTTCGCCCGTGAGCGTCGGCGCACCAGCGGAACCCTGGTCGGATGAGCGCACCCAAACTGCGCGTGCAGTCGGTCACCAAATCGTTCGGAACCAAGAAGGTGCTCGACGACATCACCCTCGACGTCGACGACCACGAAGTGCTCTGCCTCATCGGGGCATCTGGTTCGGGCAAGAGCACCCTGTTGCGTTGCCTGAATCTGCTCGAGCCGATCGACGATGGGCTCATCTACCTCGACGGCGTCGACATCAGCGAGCCGGGAATCGATGCCGACCCGATACGCGCCCGCATCGGCATGGTCTTCCAGAGCTACAACCTGTTTCCACACATGTCGGTGATAGCCAACATCGTGCTCGCTCCCGTTCGGGTGCGGGGCGCGTCGCGGTCGGACGCAACCGATGCCGCGCTTCAGCTGCTGCAACGTTTCGGGCTGGCCGACAAGCGCGACGCCTATCCCGATCAGCTATCGGGCGGCGAACAGCAACGTGTCGCCATCGTCCGAGCATTGGCGATGAACCCCGAGATCATGCTGCTCGACGAGGTGACTGCTGCCCTCGACCCGGTGCTTGTGGGCGAGGTGTTGAACGTCGTACGTGAGATGCGAGTCTCGGGGATGACCATGATGATTGCCACTCACGAGATGGGTTTCGCTCGCGAGATCGCCGACCGCGTCTGCTTTCTCCAGGGTGGGCGGATTCTCGAGCAAGGCCCGCCAGCGGCCATGTTCACGGCGCCCGAGCGCCCCGAGACTCGTGATTTCCTGGCAAGGGTGATCGCCTCGGGCCGGCTCTAGCCCGTTATCGTCGCCGTGTGAACACGACTACGGCTGACGAAGTAATCGAGCCGCACCAGCGACCGGCGTACGGTCCATTTCTGCTCGCTGTGTTCGTCGGTTTGGTCGTCTGCACCAACATCGCCAACATCGTGTTCGCCCGATGGGTGAAGACCCAGCCCGAGCAACTGATCATGCTGTCGTCGCGCAATCGCTACCTGATCGGGGCCGTTGGGGCGGGCATCTCGCCGTTCGCCTACGTCGTGATCGCCACCGCTCGGTTGACGCTGGCCGCAGCGGTGTGCCATTTCCTCGGGCGCGCGTACGGAGATCACGCACTGCGCTGGTTCTCGAGGTTCCTCGGGATGACACCGGAGGCCGTCGATCGCTTCGAACAGCAATACCGCGCTGCCGAATGGGTGCTCATCCCGATCTTCGTCGGCAGCAACATCGTGTTCGTGCTCAGTGGCACGGTGCGTACGCGGTGGCGACGAATCGTGCCGTTGCTGCTCATAGGTATCGCCGGGCGACTGGCGCTGCTGTGGTGGCTGGCCAAGCAGTTCGAGTCAGAGGTCAAGTCGGCCATTGACTTCCTGCAGCGCTATCAACTGCCGATCATCATCGGGTCCATCGTGATCGTCGTGCTCAGCAACGTCGCCAACTTCCGCCGTGGCCGCGGTTAGCAACGTCGCCACAATGCTCTGGTAGACATGATCCATGGCTCAGACTTCACTCGGGGGCAACCCCGTCAACACCATCGGCGATCTTCCTGCCGTCGGTTCGTCCACTCCCTCGTTCACCCTCACCAAGGCTGATCTCACCGACATCACGTCCGCCGACCTTGCCGGCCAACGCGTCGTCCTCAATATTTTCCCGAGTCTCGACACCAAGACCTGCGCGATGTCGGTGCGCAAGTTCAACGAACTGGCAGCAAGCCTCGACAACACCACCGTGTTGTGCGTTTCTGCCGACCTGCCATTCGCCCAGGGTCGGTTCTGCGGCGCCGAAGGATTGACCAACGTCGTCACTGCGTCGACCTTCCGAAGTGACTTCGGGTCGACCTATGGTGTCCAACTGGCCGACAGCAAGATGGCCGGTCTCATGGCCCGATCCGTTGTCGTGCTCGACGAGGGCGGCACGGTCTTGTATACCCAGCTCGTGCCGTCGATCGGCGAAGAGGCTGACTACGACGCTGCAGTGGCCGCTCTCGGCTAGACGGCTCGGCTACATCCCCAGCATCGAATCGAGGCCAAGGGTCAAGCCCGGGTGTTCGGCGATGTGCTTGCAGCCCAGGACTACCCCGGGCATGTAGCAGGCGTTGTCGTAGCTGTCCTGGCGGATGGTCAGCGTCTGCCCATGAGCGCCGAGGATGACTTCTTGGTGGGCGACAAGGCCGCGCATGCGCACCGAGTGCATCCGAATTCCCGCCGGGCCAACACCGCCGCGGGCTCCGGGATAGATCTCGTGCTGGGTCGGATCGGCTGTCCACTCCCCCGACGCGGCGGCCATTCGTTTCGCCGTCGAGACTGCAGTGCCCGACGGCGCATCAATCTTTTCGTCGTGATGCAGCTCGATGATCTCGGCGCTGTCGAAGTAGGGCGCCGCCAGTTCGGCAAAGCGCATCATCAGCACCGCGCTGATGGCAAAGTTGGATGCGATCAGACAGTTGCTACCGCTGAACTCCTGGCGGAAGCTGGCGAGGTCGGTGTCATCGAACCCGGTTGTTCCGACGACCGCATGTACACCGTGCATCGCCAGCCAGGGCAGTGTGACGCGCGCCGCTTCGGCGACCGTGAAGTCGACGACCACTTCGCATCCGGCATCGGCCAGCGATCGCAGGTCGCCGGTGACGGTGACGCCATGGAGGGTTTCGCCAACCGCGTTTCGAGCGACCGCAGCAACCAAGTCGAGGTCGTGGTCGAGGGCGACGGCAGCGCATACCATCCGCCCCATGCGCCCGCCGGCTCCGACAACACCAACCTTGATCTGCGACATGCTCGTTGACCGTAGCCGGTGCTTCCGCTGACGCTCAGGTTGAGGAACGTGATGGCAGCTACTTGACCTTTATGTGGAGCACCGAGCCCGCCACCATGGTCGTGTTTGGTGCTGGGATCTGTTCGAGGACCGTGCCGACAGCGCCCGTCGACGAGTTGCCCGGCTCCTCGATCAGGGTCCAGCCGTTGGCTTGGGCATCTGAGCGAGCCTTGGAGATGGTGCCGTTCACATAGTTGCCGAGCGGCACGGGGTGCAATGCCGCCAATGTCGCGTTCGCCGCATCCAACTGGCCTTGCAGTGTCTTGAGAGATGCCTCGGTCTTGGTCAACGAGGCGTTGGCAGTATCCAGTTGACTTGTCGCTGTGTCGAGATCGGCCTGCAACTTGGCAACCTGGGCCTTGTTCGCATCGAGCTCAGCCTGCAAGCCGGTGGTCGTACCTCCAGCGGTACCTACTTGTGCCGCTAGAGCGTCCCGCTCCGCTTGGGTTTGCGCCAAGGAGGCTTGCGCGTCAGCAAGGTCTTGCGCCGCTGTGGTCTGCGCGGCGGTGAGGAGTGCGACCTGATTTTGCAGATCCGTCAGCGTCGCAGTCGAGGCGACAGTCGAGTCCAACGGCTGCGTGCTCGATGAGAGGGTCGTTGTCTCAGCGTCACGACCGTTGCCGATCAGGAAGCCGACGAGACCGCCGACGATCAGAGCGAGCAGTGCAACGAGGTAGGGCCACGCCCGTCGCCTGTCGTCGACCCACATGGGGCCAGTGGCGACCGGTGCCACGGGCTGAATTGTTGGGGGAACCACAGCCTGGTATGACATCTGCGGAACGACCTGCGTCGGCTCGTACGCGGCGACGGGTTCAAGCGGCGTGATCGCTGGGACGACGTGGAAGGGCTCGGCCCCACCGGATTCGAGAATTGGTTCCTGTGGCACGCTGGCCTCCCCTGCTTGTGTCCGGAGCAAAGTTCTCCGCGTCCACACCAATACCCGGCGGTGAGCACATGCAAACGAACGACCCGCGTTGCAGTCAGGAAATCCGCGGAGCCGCCCACGAGGGGTCAGGCGGTTGGGCCGACGGTGACTACGATGGGGTCGTCGGTGAACACGCGACCAATCGTCCGCTTCACGGCCGCCTGATCGACGGCGGCCCAGCGGGCAACCTGGTCGGCGATCGGACGGATCGATCCAGTGGTGATCAACTGACCACCGTTGCGGGCCATGCGCGTACCCGTGTCTTCCAGACCGAGCTCGAACGCACCGGTCAGATAGCCGACTGCGACATCGAGTTCGTCGTCGGAGATGCCGTCCCTGATCAATCGCTCGAGTTCGGCACGCATCAGTTCGATCACGTTGTCGCCATGCTCGGGCTGCGTGCCGGCGTACATCTGGAAGGCTCCGCTGTCCGTGTAGGCGGAAACCCCTGAGTACACCGAGTAGGCCAACCCGCGGCGTTCGCGGATCTCCTCGAAAAGGCGGCTCGACAGTCCACCACCGAACACGTGGTTGACCACGTCGAGTGCTTCGCGATCGTCGTCACCACGGGCGAGGGACCGATTTCCGATCACGATATGAACCTGCTCGGTGTCATCATCGACCGAATGGTGTTGACCGATCGACTCGGGTGCCTGACGAGACGGGATATGACCGGTCGGGCGGATATCGGCGAACGCCTCGGCGATCAGGCCCAACGCCTCGTCGTGGCCGATCGGACCGGCGAGCGTCACGACCATCGAGCCGGCGTGATAGTGGGACTCGAAGAACTGGCGAACGTCGGCCGCGTTGATCGCTTGGACCGTGTCACGATCGCCTGCCGTTTCCCTACCGAGAGGATGGTCGGCGAACAATTGGGATGCGAACGTGCGATGGGCGACATCGTCGGGCGAGTCATCGTCCATCGCCAGTTCTTCCATGATCACCAGCCGCTCACTATCGACGTCGGCCGGGCGCAGCGCCGGGCGCAACAGCACATCGCCGAGCAGGTCGACACAGAACACGGCATGGCGTGCCGGCAGGCGGCAGTAGTACGCGGTGTACTCCTTGGAGGTGAAGGCGTTGAAGTCGCCGCCGACGCGGTCGACGGACCGCGAGATCTCCTGCGATGTGCGTGTGGGAGTGCCCTTGAACAGCAAGTGTTCGAGGAAGTGGCTGACGCCACTGAGTTCCGCCGGTTCGTCTCGCGAGCCGACTCCGACCCAGACACCGGTGGCCACCGACAACGCGCCAGGCACGTATTCGGTGGCCACGGTGAGGCCGGATTCAAGTTGGGTGATCCGCAGGTCGGTCATCGATTACCTCGATCAGCGATCCATGTCAGCGCGTGGAACGACAGTCGTTCCATCCGCTGACAGGGAGCTGTGACTTCAATCAGCGGTGCCTGCGCGGGCCGCGGTTGCGGGCGCCGCCACGATCATCGCGACGCGGGCCGCGATCACCTCGATCGGCACCACGATCAGCAGCACCGCCGCCGGCTTCGCCGCCGGGGCCGAGATCACCAAGTTCACCGGCGAGCTCAGCGTCGAACGCGTCGTCGAAGCTGACAGCAACCGGACGGTCGCCGACGGCGACAGGATCACCCGTAGCGACGGCTGCCGGCGCCGGGGCGGATCCGCCGTCACCGTTGGGGAAGGGGTTCCACGAAGCGCCGGGGGTCAGGCTGACCTTGCCCTTCTCGTCGATCTCTTCGACGATCACTTCGATCTCTTGGCCAAGCGTCAGCACGTCCTCGACGTTGTTGATGCGCTTGCCCTTGCCCAGCTTGGAGATGTGCACCAGGCCGTCGCGACCGGGAAGGATGTTGACGAACGCACCGAACTTGGTGACGTTGACAACCCTGCCCATGTAGGTCGCACCGACGTCGGCCTTCGGCGGGTCGACGATGGCGAGGATGCGCGCCTTGGCTTCTTCCATCTTCGAGGCCTCGACAGCGCCAATCGTCACAATGCCAACCGAGCCATCGTCGTCGACTGCGATGTCGGCGCCGGTCTCTTGCTGGATGGTGTTGATGACCTTGCCCTTTGGCCCGATGACCTCACCGATCTTGTCCATCGGAATGGTGATCGAGATGATCTTCGGCGCCGTCGCGGCTACCTCGGCACGAGGCTCGGCGATGCAAGCGTTCATGTTGGCGAGGATGTCGGTGCGGGCTTCCTTGGCCTGGTCGAGCGCGGCAGCCAGAACGTCGGCGGGGATGCCCTCGATCTTGGTGTCGAGCTGCAGGGCCGTGATGTACTCGCTGGTTCCCGCCACCTTGAAGTCCATGTCGCCGAATGCATCTTCGGCACCGAGGATGTCGGTGAGGGTCGTGTACTTGCCCTCGGCGTACACGAGACCCATCGCGATACCGGCGACGGCAGATTTGATCGGCACACCGGCATCCATGAGCGCCAGTGAGCCGGAGCACACCGACGCCATCGACGTCGAACCGTTCGAGGCCAGCACTTCTGCCACGAGGCGCAGCGTGTAGCTGAATTCCTCCTGGCTCGGCAGCACCGGGAGCAGTGCGCGGGCGGCGAGCGCACCGTGACCGATCTCGCGTCGCTTCGGCGAACCGACACGACCGGTCTCACCATTGGCCCACGGGGCCATGTTGTAGTGGAACAAGAAGTACTTGTGGGTCTCCGGGCTGAGGGTGTCCATCAGCTGATTCATACGCGGCATGGCCATCGTCACGACGTTCATGACCTGGGTCTCACCACGCTGGAACAGGCCCGTGCCGTGTGCCGTCGGCAACACGGTGACTTCGCTGCTGAGCGGACGCAGATCACGAGGACCACGGCCGTCGATGCGCAGGCCCTCGTCGACGATCCGCTTGCGAACCGCCTTCTTGGTAAGACTGCGAACAGCTTCTTTCACTTCGCGCTCGCGACCGGCGAAGTCGGAACCCTCGCCACACAGCTTGTCGATGGCTTCGGCCGCTGCCGCATCGGTGGCGGCGTTGCGCTCGGCCTTGGCGCTGATGGTGATGGCCTTGGCCACACCATCGGCGGCGATGGCGGCAACGGCGTCGAACACATCCTGGGTGTAGTCGAGCTGGGGCGTGTAGGTCATCGGCACGATCGGGCCGTGGGTGGCAATCACCGAGGCGACCAGCTGGCGCTGCAGTGCGATGGATTCCTTGATCCACACCTTGCAGGCGTCGAGCCCGCCGGCGAGCACCTTCTCGTCGACCTTGGGCGCTCCGGCTGCGTAGTACTCGAAGCTCTTGGCGGTACCGCCGGCCTCGACCATCATGATCGCCACGTCGCCGTTGTCGAGCTGACGACCGGCCACGACGAGCTCGAACGTGCTGGCGTCACCCTCTTCGTAGGTCGGATGGGGAATCCACTCGCCGGTCTGGCTGTGGGCGATGCGCACGGCACCGATCGGGCCGTCGAACGGGATGCCCGAGATCATCAACGACGCTGAGGCTGCGTTGATGCTGAGCACGTCGTGCGGGTTGGCCATGTCGGCGCCCAGGACTGTGAGCACGACCTGGGTCTCGTTGCGGAACCCCTCCGGGAAGGCGGGGCGCAATGGGCGGTCGGTCAGGCGGCAGGTGAGGATGGCATCCTCGGTGGGCCGGCCTTCACGACGGAAGAACGAACCTGGCACCTTGCCGGCCGCGTACGCACGCTCTTCGACGTCGATCGTCAGTGGGAAGAAATCTGTCCCCGGACGCACGTCTTTGGCGGCATTCGCCGTGGCCAGCACGATGGTGCGGCCAATACTGGCCAGCACCGCGCCCTGGCTTTGCTGGGCAAATTTCCCTGTCTCGAACGACAGGGTCTTGTCAGTACCCGAAACTGGGCCTGACACTCGAATGGCTTCTGCCATTGCGAGCTCCTTTCAGTTGTCGGCGTACATCCTGTACGCCGTGTGAAGGAGCAGCCGGCCGGTTCCCAGTCGGCAACCCCGCCGCCCAGGTGCGGGGCTCTCGACTGACAACCGACTTGATTGCTGCTCGGATTAGCGGCCCGACGGGCCTATGTGACAAGGGCCGAGCCATGAGGCCCGGCCCAAGATTTGTTGGCGACTAGCGACGCAAGCCGTTCTTCTGAACGATCTGGCGATAGCGCTCGACGTCGATGTTGCGAGCGTAGTCCAGCATTCGACGGCGACGGCCGACCAGCATCAGCAGACCACGACGGCTGTGGTGGTCTTTCTTGTGATCCTTCAGATGCTCGGTGAGCTGGTTGATCCGGGCAGTAAGCAGAGCTATCTGCACTTCCGGTGAACCGGTATCGCTGTCGTGCACTTTGTGCGCGTCGATCGTGTCCTGTTTGGACATGTCATGCCTTCCTTGGGTTGGAGGTCGCGCCCCGATTCGTGAGAATCAGTTCGCATCGCGCCAGAGGGTCAGCCCTGACGGACCTGGCCATGATAGCGCCGGGCCGGTCAATTGCCGACGTTTGTACACTCGCACCTATGTTCACCGGGATCATCGAAGAAATGGGCACGGTGAAAGGCATCGACGTTGTGCGCACAGAATGGGGAGACGGCGCCCGATTGAGCATCGCCGCGCGCAAGGTGTTGGATGGGTCGTACCTCGGCGCGTCCATCGCCGTCAACGGCTGCTGCCTGACGCTGGTCGATCGGGGCAACGACAGCGGTGGCGATTGGTGGGCCACCGACATGAGCGTCGAGACGCTGCAGCGCACGTCGCTGGCCAGCCTTCGCCCCGGAGACCGGGTCAATCTCGAACGCCCGATGGCGCTGGGCGAACGACTCGGTGGCCACCTCGTGCTCGGTCACGTCGACTGTCTGGGCGAGATCGTCGCGCCGGCGCCCGATCTGGTCGTGCGCCTGCCGGTCGCCCACATGCGCTACCTCGTCGAGAAGGGCTCGATCTCTGTCGATGGCATCAGTCTGACCGCGTTCGACCTGACCGCCGACACGTTCCGAGTTGCGGTGATTCCGCACACCGCTGACGTGACCACACTGGGCGCACTGGCGACGGGATCGGTGGTGAACATCGAACTCGACATCCTCGCCAAGCACGTCGAGCGATTGTTGGAACCGTATCGACCATGACGAGTGCTGTCTCGTTGCGAGGTCTACGCAAGTCGTTTGGTGCTCTCGAAACCATCTCGGGGATCGATCTCGAGATCGAGCAGGGCTCCTTCGTGAGCGTGATCGGCCCGTCGGGGTGCGGCAAATCGACATTGCTGCGCGTGGTCGCCGGCCTCGAGCCGGCAAGTGGCGGAGAGGCATTGGTGAATGGTGAACCGGCCGCCGAGGCGCGGCGCCACAAGCAGGTGGCGATGGTACCGCAGCACCCCGGTCTGCTGCCGTGGAGAACTGTCCGGGCAAATGCTCGATTGCTGCTCGACGTCAACAGCAAAGCCAATCGCTCGACGATCAGCGATCCGATCGAACTGCTGGAGCGGGTGGGACTGGGCTCCTTTCTCGACGCCCGTCCGCACGAACTCTCCGGTGGGATGCAGCAACGAGTCGCACTCGTTCGGGCCCTCGCCCTCGGTGCACCGGTGCTGGCGATGGATGAACCGCTTGCCGCTCTCGATGAGATCACCCGATCGGAGATGCGCGGGCTGCTCAATCAGTTGGTCGAGGGCCGTGGCGTGACGACGCTGTTCGTCACCCACTCGATCAGCGAAGCCGTGGCGCTCAGCGATCGGGTTCTGGTCAGCTCCGCTCGGCCGGCGCGAATCCTCGCCGACATCAACGTCGACCTCGCCCGACCACGTTCCGCCGAGGTCGACGACGATCCGCGATTCTTCGAACTGTGCACGCAGGTCCGGCACGCGCTTCTGGAAGGGGCGCGTGCGTGAACCGCACTCGCTACTTCGCCCCGATCATTGGCTTGGCCCTGTTCTTCAGTGCGTGGGAGGCGCTGGTACGCATCTTCGACGTGCAGTCGTTCGTTCTGGAATCGCCGAGCCGAATCGTGCGGTACATGGCCAAGTTTCCCGACGACTACTTCAGGGCCGCGCTGACCACCATGCAGCACGCCGCGCTCGGTTTTGCCATCTCCGTTGTCGTTGCCCTCGTTGTGGGGGCTGCGATGGCTGCATCGAGCTTCGTGGAGTACGCAACCCAGCCTGTCCTGACGCTGATCGCGGTCACGCCATTCGCCGCCTACATCGCCTCGGTCAAGATCGGATTCGGCATCTTCTCCGACAAACCCGTCATCTTCATCGTGGCACTGGTCTCGCTGCCGGCATTCGCCTTCGCCGCCGCCGATGGCATGCGCGGCGCCGACCCATGGAGCCGAGAGCTGTTCGCCTCGGTCGATGCCTCGCGATGGGAGGTGCTCTGGCATCTCCGGCTGCCTTCCGCGCTTCCATCGCTGTTCACCGCCGCCAAGTAC
>JANPBZ010000001.1:0-32295 GCA_031430695.1 Ilumatobacteraceae bacterium | reverse complement strand
GGTGCGAGCAGCGTCGGCACTAGGAATGTGCCGCGCTGCAGCATCATTGCGATGGCCTCGTCATCGAGGTAGATGCCGTGCTCGATCGAGCGGATTCCGGCTCGCACGGCTGACTTGATGCCCTCGGTGGCCTGGGCGTGGGCCATGACCCACTTACCAGCCGCGCTGGCCTCGGCGACCAAGACATCGAGTTCGTCGTCGCGGTAGTGACCATGGCGCGGGTCGTCGCGAGGTGACAGCACGCCGCCGCTGGTGCAGACCTTGATCACGTCGGCGCCGGCACGGATCAGCTCGCGAACCTTCCGACGCATCTCCTCGGGTCCGTCGACGATGTTGTGTGGCTTGCCGGGGTGTTCGATGCCGATGATGCTGGGCATGTGCGCGCCGCAGGGCTCCCACGAGTCACCGTGGCCGCCGGTTTGGCTGAGGATCGTGATGGAGATCTGCATGTCAGGGCCGACCACGAGGCCCCGTTGCTGCGCTGTCTTCATGCCCAGGTCGCTGCCGCCGGCCTCGCGCACCGTCGTGATTCCAGCGGCCAGCGTGCGCGCCATCCGCTCGGCGGCGAGGTAGAAGTTCATCGAGAATGGTGTGTGCACCGACTGCATCGGGTCGAGATTGCCGTCGACCATGAAGTGAACGTGGCTGTCGATGAAGCCCGGGAACACGGCGTGCCCTGCCGCATCGATGGCCTCGTCACCATCCAGCGATGTGCCGACATCGACGATGCGTTCACCCTCAACCGCGACATCGGCAACGGACGCGGTGCCGCCGATGCTGTCGAATACCTCGCCGCCGCGAATCACGATGCGCTTCATCGGCGCATGTTACGCCGAGCGAGTGTTACGCCCCGATTGGGGTCAGAGATGGGTGTCGATGCCTTGCGGCAGTTGTTCTGTGTCCCATCCAAGCAGTACGACGGCCTGGCGGCAGGCGAACCGGTCGGTCATGCCCCCCACGTATGCCACGGCATCGTGCAGCGCTGCGGCGCTGCCAGGATCGGCCTCGCTGACATCGGGAAGCATGTGCGGATGTGCCGCGTAGTGCTCGACCAGCGCCCGTAGCAGCGAAATCACGGATCGAGCCTGTGCCTGCGAGGCTGGACGGAGGTACACGTTGTCGTAGTTGAACTTGCGGAAGGCGGCCAGTGCCTCGGCCGCATCAGCCGTCATTCCGACGCGCCCGTTCTGGCCTGCGGCGTGAATCATCGCGGTGATGAACGCCCCGAGTTGTTGGCTGCGACGTTCGCCACACCGGTCGCGCACGATTGCCGGCAGTGCCTCGGGCGTCACGATCCGTGCCGCCACGGCATCCTCGAAGTCGTGGCAGACGTAGGCGATGCGATCGGCCCAGCTGACCGCTTCGCCCTCCGGTGTCATCGGCGCGGGACGCGACCACGAGTGGTTGCGGATGCCGTCGAGCGTCTCGGAACACAGGTTGAGCGCGGTCAAAGTGACGTCGGCACCCCAGACCGCGTGGTCATATCCGCCCTCGACGAAGGGCGTGAGGGCATCTTCGCTGGCGTGTCCGCCGGGACCGTGACCGCAGTCGTGACCGAGTGCGATCGCCTCGGTCAGGGCCACGTTGAGCCCGAGTGCCCTGGCGATCGATGTGGCAACCTGGGCAACCTCCAGTGCATGGGTCAACCGTGTTCGTTGGTGGTCGTCGGGAAACACGAAGACCTGCGTCTTGCCGGCCAGCCGTCGAAACGCGCTTGCGTGCAGAATGCGGTCGCGGTCACGTTCGAAGCAGGTTCGCCACGGATCGGGGGCCTCGTCGATTGCCCGCAGGCCGGCACCGATGGCATTGGTGGCCAGCCGCGCCAACGAATTGCGTTCTACTTCCTCGCGGTCCTCTCGCGTGGCCAGTTCGTTCGAGCCACTTCCGGCCCATGAGTCGGCATGAGCGAAGGCGATGGCGCCGTCGGCGTGGCCGTGCATCGTCGACGCCCATCGCTCTGCTCGCTCGCCCAACTCGGCCATCAGACCAGAGTACCGAACAACTCCGGCTCGGCCTTTGGCATCGCCAGATAGCCTCAAGAGGTCCTATGAGCGGGTTCGTCGATGAAGCACAACTGAATGTACGCGGCGGCGATGGCGGTGCTGGCTGCGTGTCGTTCCGTCGCGAGGGTCCCGAGGCCATGGGCGGACCGAATGGTGGAGACGGCGGCAAGGGCGGCGATGTCTGGCTGGCCGCCGATCGCAATGTCGCCTCGCTGCTCGCATTCCGAGATCACCCGCACCGCCGTGCCAAGGACGGCGTTCACGGCAAAGGCAAGGACCAACACGGTAAGCGCGGCGAGTCGTTGGAGGTCGCGGTCCCAGAGGGCACCGTTGCCAGTGACCTGTACACCGGCGAACTGCTGGCCGATCTGGCCAACCACGGCGATCGCTGGCTGAGCGCGGCCGGCGGCCGTGGTGGTCGAGGCAACGGCAAGTTCCTGTCGAACAAGCGGCGGGCGCCATCGTTCGCCGAACAGGGCGAGCATGGCCAGGATTGTTGGCTGAAGCTCGAGCTGAAGCTGATGGCCGATGTGGCCCTCGTCGGTTTCCCCAACGTGGGCAAGAGCACCCTGATCAGCGTCATCAGCGCAGCGAAGCCGAAGATTGCCGACTACCCGTTCACCACCCTCGAACCCAATCTCGGGGTTGTCAAGATCGACGATCGCACCGACTTCGTGGTCGCCGACATCCCCGGGTTGATCGAGGGGGCTAGTGAGGGCAAGGGTCTCGGACATCAGTTCCTGCGGCACATCGAACGTGCCCGCGTGCTGTGCGTCATGTTGGATCTCGCCGCCGTCGACGAGGTGTCACCGGAGGAGCAGGAACGCATCCTGCTGCACGAGCTGGGCGAGTATCGGCCCGAGCTGCTCGAGCGTCCACGTGTCGTCGTGGGCACCAAGGCCGACATCGCCGTTGCCGACTGGTCGGGCATCCGCCTCTCCGCAGTGACCGGCGACGGCGTGCGCGACCTCGTGGGACGCATGGCCACGTTGGTGCACGAGGCCCGCAGCGAGCAGCCTGCGAACGCTGGTTTGGTCATCATCCGTCCCGATGCCGAAGGGGGCCGTGTCGAACGTGTCGGCGAGCACGAGTTCAGGTTGATCGGCCGACAGGTCGAACGCGTCGTGGCCCTCAACGACGTCACCACGCCCGAGGCGTTGTCGTACATCGACTTTCAGATGAAGCGGCTCGGCGTCCCGAGAATCCTGGCCCGCGCTGGTGCGCAGGACGGCGACATCATCTGGGTCGCCGGCTTCAGCTTCGAGTACCAGCAGGAGGCCTGAGTGCGGCTGGTCGCCAAGATCGGAACGTCGTCGATCACCGACGCATTGGGAGTGATCGACGATGCGGTGGTCGATTCGGTGTGCGATCAGCTCGCGGCTCTGCGCGCCGTCGGGCATGAGGTCATCTTGGTGTCATCGGGCGCCGTTTCGGCCGGCGTCGCCGCGTTGGGAATGTCGGCGAGGCCGACCGACATGCCGACACTGCAGGCCATCTCGGCGGCCGGGCAAAGCCGGCTGATGGGCACCTACAACCGATCGCTGGCTCGGCATCGCCTGGTTGCCGCCCAGGTACTGCTGGTGCCGAACGACTTTGTCGATCGTCGGCAGTATTTGCACGCCCGCCAGACACTCCTTCGTCTGATCGAGTTGGGCTGCATCCCGATCATCAACGAGAACGATGCGCTGGCAAGTCACGAGTTGCGATACGGCGACAACGACCGCATCGCCGCGCTCGTCGCCCACAACGTCAATGCAGACTTGTTGGTGCTGCTCACCGATACGCCCGGCTTGTTCACCGCCGATCCGAACACCGATCCAACAGCAGAATTGATCCGCGAAGTCCTCGCCGACGACCCGCTGCTGATGGTCTCGGCCGGCGCCACTGGCTCGTCTCGGGGCAGTGGCGGCATGGCGTCGAAGCTTGCCGCCGCGAAGATGGCTTCGTGGTCGGGCACGCGGGCGGTGATCGCCGCCGCGGATCAAGCCAATGTGCTGATCGACGCGGCCGCCGGCGATCTGGTCGGGACCACCTTTCAGCCAGGTACCCGTCGACTCGCTGCCCGGAAGCTATGGATCGGCTTCGCCAGTCAAGTCGACGGCGTGGTCAGTGTAGACGACGGTGCGCGTCGAGCGTTGGTCGAGCGTGGCACGTCGCTCTTGCCCGCTGGCGTGACAGCAGTTTCAGGCAACTTCGACGAGGGCGACGTCGTCGAGGTGCGCGATACGGCCAATACACTCGTGGCCAGGGGCATGGTGCTGAGTGGTGCCGCGACCCTGCGCGGGATTCTCGGCAAGCGCACCGGCGACCTGCCTTCCGACGTTGCTCACGAGGTGATTCATCGCGACGACCTCGTGCTGTTGACGTAGCGGGCTAGCCGGCAGCGGGCTTCTGTTCTTCCTCGGCCGGTGCGGCCGCAACGGCCGGCGCCGTGGCAGGGGCAGGGGCAGGGGCATCGAGGCCCAGCTCGGCACGCAGTTCGCTGAGACGGCTGTGCGCCTCGACATTGGCGGTGGCCTGCTCCACTTCGAGAATGCGCGACTCGACCGACGTTTCCTGCAACTCGGATGAGGCCTTGGCCTTCACGTAACGCGCTTCGATCTTCTGCTGCACTTCGGTCAGTGTCGGCACGTCGTCGCCCACAGTCTCTTGCAGCTGTGACATGGCCTTGTTCATCTCTTCTTGCATCTTGGCCTGCTCGAGCTGCGAGAGCAGCTTGTTCTTCTCGGCCAGCTTCTGCTGCAGGATGCGGCTGTTCTGCTGCACTGCGGCCTTGGCTTGATCGGATGCCTTCGCCGAATCAAGGACCATGGTCTTCAATCCTTCGACGTCTTTTTCAACCTGGATCAATTGGTTGGCGATGGTTTCGGCGGCGCCGTTGTACTGAGCGGCCTTGGCAGCATCGCCGGCTTTCTGCGCGTCGGATGCCATCATCAACGCCTGACGGGCATTGGCGTTGAGCTTCTCGAGCTCGGCCATCTTGCTATTCAGGCGCAGCTCGCTCTGCTTCTGGTTGGCGATGACGTTGGCCGCTTGCTCCTTCAGCCGCCGGTGCTGGGCCTGCGCTTCGGTGAGTGCCTGCTCGAGCTGCACAGCCGGATCGGCCCGACTGTCGAAGTTGCGATTGAGTTTGGCGCCGAAGTACTTCCACCATTTCCGGAGAGCTTTGAACATGAGGGCAGATGCTAGTCGGCCATGATCGAAGTCGGCGCTGGCCGCAGGTGGGAACGGGCCTCGTCGAGCTCGGGTGATTGCAGCACCAGCAGCATCGCCACGTAGGTGACGGCACCGACGATCGTCGACACCACCACGCGCGCGATGGCACCAGAACCCGAGTTGGCGCCGACCAATCCGGCGACCACCCAGACGACCTCGGCCATCACGATCGACGCAAGTGCCATTCGCCACAGGCTGCTCAGCACCGACTGCCACGGGAAGGCCGGCAGCTTGTAGCGCAGCACCTGCAGCGCCCACGTCGAGGCGATCAGGTACGACAGCCCGAAGGCCGCGCCCAGGCCCAGCAGGCCCCAACGCCCGACAAAGAGCAGTGCCAGCACGACGTTCAACAGGTTCTGACCGACATTGATGACGAACGGTGTGCGCGCATCCTGGTGTGCATAGAAGACCCGCAGCACGAAGAGATAGATCGAGAATCCGACCAGGCCGAGGGCGAAGCCCGCCAGGGCCCGCGATGTGTTGAGCGCGTTGTCGGCCGTGAACTTGCCGTGCTGGAATGCCGCGCCGACCACCGACCGTCGCAGCACGAACAACCCGAACCCGGCTGGCAGGGTGACCAGTGCGATGAGACGGATTCCCAAGGAAGATCTGTCCAGCACCGTCTGCCGGTCGCGGTGCTTGATCGCGCTCGACAACTCGGGCAGAAAGGTGGTGGCGATCGACACTGCCAGCAGACCGTGGGGGAGTACGAACCACGTGAACGCCTTCGTGTACGCATCCTCGTCGCCGGAGCCACCGCGCAGCAGGTTGCGGATCACGATGATCGCAACTTGGTTGGCGACCACGTAGCCCAACGCCCAACCCGACAATGACCGCATGCTCCTGACTGCCGGATGCCCGAAGGCGGGGTTGAAGCGGAAACGCAGCTTGGCATGGGCCAGCGCAGGCAGCAGCGCCAGCGCCATCACGGCGATGCCCACGGTCGCGCCGAGTCCCAGCGTCCAGCGGAGCTTGTCGTTGTTGATGACGTCGTCGAGTTGAGGAATTCGCTCGTCGACAGTGCCGGGCACGAGGAGCAGCGAAACAATGATCGCCACGTTCGCCAACGCCGGCGCCCAGGCGGCGGCGAAGAACCTGCGGCGAGCATTGAGAACTGCAGCACCAATGGCGTTGAGTCCATAGAAGAAGATCTGGACGAGGAAGATCCGGGTGAGCAGTGTGCCGGCTGCTCGATACTGGTCGGCGTCGACATCGCTGGAGGTGAGCAGTGAGTACATCCGGAAGATCAGCGGGGCGGCGGCGACGGCGATAGCCGTGACGCAAGTGAGCACGACGATCGCGACAGAGATGACGGCCGATGTGGCCTCGTCATCGTCGTCGTCGTGAAGACGCGTGAACAATGGCACCAGGGTGGCCGACAGCACGCCGCCGAGCAGCAGCTCGTAGATCATGTTCGGTGTGCCGTTGGCCTGGTCGTATGCATCGGTGACCGGGCCTTGGCTGAGGACGATCCCGAGCACGGCGACCCTGGCCAAGCCGGTGATCCGCGAGACGGCCGTCCCCGCTGCAACGGTCACGTTCGAGCGCAGCAGGCTGCTCACGGCGATGAGGAGGCCTGTCCCGCGCTACCGGGGCGCTGGTTGTTGATGTCTTCGACCGCTAAGCGCAGCGATTCGAGTTGAGTGACGACGTCGTCGACGGCGCTACCCAGATCACCGGTCGTGTCGGCGCCGACGCTGACCTCAGCGGCCTGGGCAACGAGCTCGCCGAGGCGAGTGCTCAACAACCGCAACCGTTGGTCGGTGTCGTCACGCGTCGCCCGAATTCGCTGAGCCGACTCGAGTTGAGCCTGCAGCGACACCCTGGTCGATTCGTCGGTCGCGATGTCAAGACGGCGCTGTAATGACGGACCATCGAGACGGGTGAGGGCTGCGTCGAGTTCGTCGCCGCGCTTGGCGATGAACCAGCACTCTTCGACGCCGCGTTGTACCTGTCGGGTGATCGACTCCATGTTCGACCTCAGCGGCCCAGTGGACATCTCACCGACGATCTCGGTGTAGCGGCGTTGCGTTGACTGAGCCGCACTGACATGTCGACGCCAAGGGTCGCTGAGCACGAACGGGTCGATAGCGATCGTTTGCCGTGTAGGCCGTCGTGCACGGCGCAGCACGACGGCGAGCGCGACCACTGCGGCGGCGACGATGGCCACGATGGTTGCAGTCATGGCCTAAGCCTCATGGCGAGCAGGGTAATCGCTGGTTACGCATCGACCGCGGCGATGTCGGCCGCAGTCAAGGTTGTGAGCTGTTCGTCGCTGGGATCGCTGAGCGGAGCGACCCGCTGCGCCTGATGGGAGATGGCGGTTTCGAACAGGTTGCGCACGAAGCGGGCATTGCCAAAACCACGAGTGCGCGGCTCGGCGCTGATGAAGTGGCGCACTCGGGCGAGTGCATCGTCGGAGCACAAGTACTGGCTATTGTCGCCGAGCGCCAAGAAAATGTCGACCAGCTCGTCGTCGGTGTAGTCGGGGAACGAGATCGTGCGGGTGAAGCGGCTCTTCAGGCCAGGGTTGGCATCGATGAAGTCGCCCATCTCCTCGGTGTATCCCGCGGCGACGATGGCCAGATCGTCGCGGTGATCCTCCATGAACTTGACCAGTGTGTCGATCGCCTCGCGTCCGAAGTCGTTGTCGCCGCCGCGTGCCAGCGCGTATGCCTCGTCGATCAACAGCATCCCACCGAGGGACGCCTCCAACGTTTCGAGAGTCTTCAGCGCGGTCTGGCCAACGAACCCGGCGACGAGCTTTGATCGATCTGTCTCGACGAGGTGACCCTTGTCGACGACGCCGACGGCACGGAAGATCTGGCTGAGCAGACGCGCCACAGTTGTCTTGCCGGTTCCAGGATTGCCAGTGAAGACGAGGTGGTGACTGGTCTCGATCACCGGCATGGCCCGCTCGGCGCGGATCTGTTGCACTTGCAACATGCTGGTGAGTCGGTGAACCTCGGCCTTGACATTGGCGAGACCGATCAAGGCGTCGAGTTCGTCCATGACATCGTCGACGGAACGTGCCGGTGCGAGCATGGACTCGGGCACCCCGGCGGCCGAGTCTGATGTAGCTGTCGCTTTGGAGACGGGCGCTGCCCCGGCCGGAGTGGCCGGTTGCGGTGTCCGGTCGGGTTGTCCCGGACGAGGCACGCCAGCAGCGTCGATCGCTTCCAGAAGTCGGGTGCGATACGTATCGATCGCCTCCAGTTCGCCAGCCGACGGAACGAGGTCGGTCGCCGCAGTGACATGCGCCAAGCGCATGGCCAACTCGTAGTAGCGGTTGCTGCGGCGGGTGCTATGCCTGCCGTCGGCCTTGACCAAGAGATCGAACAACACGCTCGGCTCGTCGAGCCACCGGTCGCGACCGCTGAACAGGTCGGTCTGGCGAACGTGCGCTGCGCTGGTGATCAGCGGCGGATCGAGCAACGGACCGACCGAATCGAGATATGCGTCGAGTTCAGAGTCGGTCAGCCGGCCGTCGGCGGCGATGATGGCAGCGACGAGATTGCTGGCCTCGATGACCGCGTCCGCGGTATGTGCTGCAGGGTCCTTGCCACTCAAAGCGCCGAGTTCGTGGCTGATACCGATGACGAACTCGGCGACATCTCGTTCCATCGGGTTCGACATGGGATCGCAGGCTACGCCGGGACCCGCCCACCCTTTCACAGCGGTGATCGATAAGTTGCCGTGAGATGAAGGTGCACCGATCGTCAATCCTGTCGAGCGCTCTCGTGCTTGCCGCCGCGCTGTCGGCCGGATGTGCCGACGGCTCCGTCGGCGGCTCGACTACCGATTCGAACGGCGACTCGACCAGCGAGTCGTCGGTAGTCGGTTCGTCACCGTCCGCAGCGGTCACCACACCGGAAGGAGGCACGCCCGTGAATGCCGAGCAGATTGATCCTGGTCTTCAGCCGTACATCGACATCGCGGTCGCCGACCTGGCTCAGCGACTTTCGATCGACGCCACGGCGGTGGATGTCGTGTCGGCCACGCTCGCCGAGTGGCCAGACTCAGGGCTGGGATGCCCGCAACCAGGCATGCAGTACGCCCAGGTGTCGACCGACGGGTCACTGATCGTGCTGACCGCCAACAACAAGACGTATCGCTACCACTCGGGTGGATCACGTGCTCCGTTCCTGTGCGAGCAGCCGGCGAAATCGCCCCCGACGACCGGTTGAACCACGGTCGGCTGCTGCGAAAAATCCCTTCCAACATTTACAGAACTTTGGCTTGTCGCGTCCCTATCAGTGTGGTTAGGTTGGCGACGTGGGGAGTTTGGGGCACCCGTCGGGCGGGAGGTTCTCCATCCACGAAGCATGACCCGTTGCTGTCGGCCAACCGGGGCAGGCAGATATGAGAGGAACCATTTCGTGAAGAGAATCACAGCCCTGATTGCCGGCGCAGCACTGGCGGTCGCAGCGTTCGTACCGATGAACCCGGCCACGGCCGAGGATTTGGCGCCCGTCGACACCTCTCTCATCGGCTCCAAGGCCGTCGTCGAGAGCGAAACAGGCAGCTACATCGTGGTCATGCGGGCCGACCCGCTGGTCGCCTCGATACCCAGCGACGACCTCGACACCCCGGCCGCCGAGGCCCAAAGTGCGGCGATCGACCAGACGCACGACGTCGTGCTGGCCGAAGCCGGTGTCAGCACCGACACCAAGGTCCAAGACTTCAGCAACGCGCTCAACGGTTTCTCCGCCGTACTCGACTACAGGCAGGCCGTGGCACTTGCAGCCAACCCGAAGGTCTCCCTGGTGCTGCCCGACGAACTGCGCCACCTCGCCTCTGATGACGACGACGATGAGCGTGACCGCGGCAAGAACGATGATCTCGGCAACTTCTTGGGCCTGACTGCGAACGGCGAAGCTTGGAAGAGCGGGCTCACCGGCGAGGGCGTTGTGGTCGGAGTGATCGATACGGGCATCTGGCCGGAGCATCCGAGTTTCGCCGACAACGGCTCCTATCCACCCCACGATCCGCTCGACGCGACCGAGCGGCCGAGCTGCGAATTCGGCAACACCACCGCCAATCCCGACGACGCACCCTTCGCCTGCAACAACAAGCTGATCGGTGCACGGCAGATGCTCGATACGTATCGCGCTCTGATCGGTGCCGAGCCCGACGAGTTCGACTCGGCTCGCGACGACGACGGTCACGGAACTCATACCGCGTCGACGGCGGCCGGCAACGCCAACGTGCGGCCGAAGATCTTCGGTCGCAGCTTCCCCAAGATCTCGGGTATCGCGCCGCGGGCGCAGATCATCGCCTACAAGGGACTTGGCAATCTCGGCGGGTTCACGTCCGATCTCGCCGCCGCGATTGACCAGGCTGTGTTCGACGGCGTCGACGTCATCAACTACTCGATCGGCGGCGGCGCGAATGTAGTCACCGCCGACACGATTGCGTTCCTGTTCGCAGCCGACGCCGGCGTGTTCTCGGCGGTGTCGGCCGGCAACGCAGGCCCCGGTCCCGCGACCGTCGGCGGTCCGGCCGACGTGCCGTGGGTGACAGCAGTCGGGGCTAACTCGCAGACCCGTTTCTTCCCCGGCACGATCAAGCTCGACAACGGCGATTCCATCACCGGTGCATCGGTCACACGCGGCACCAGCAAACTGGGATTGGTCGACGCCGAGTTCGCCGGCGCCAGTGACCTGTGCCTCGCCGACTCGCTCGATCCCGCCAAGGTGACGGGCAAGATCGTGTTGTGTCGCCGAGGCGGCAACGGTCGAGTGGCCAAGAGCGAAGAAGTGTTCCGCGCCGGCGGCAAGGGAATGATCCTGTTCAATGCCAGCGACGACGACAACCTGTTTACCGACAACCACTGGGTGCCGTCGGTTCACATCGATCTCACCGAGGGTTTGCAGATCAAGCAGTACATTGCCGAAAGCCGCCGTCCGCGGGCAGAGATCAAGACCCAGGAAAAGCCGACGACCATCGACTACGCGCCGTCGATGACGATCTTCTCCTCGCGGGGCCCCAATCCGACGGCGGACGACATCATCAAGCCCGATATCACCGCACCGGGTTTGCAGATCATGGCCGGCGCATCGCCGTTCGCCGGTGCCGGATTCGTCTCGGGCGAGTTGTTCCAAGCGATCGCCGGCACGTCGATGTCGAGCCCGGTGACGGCGGGCATCTACGCACTGCTGAAGCAGGCCCACCCTGATTGGACAGCAGCGATGGCCAAATCAGCCCTCATGGGCACGGCCAACACCGATGTGCGCGACAACGACCGCGTCACCCAGGCTGGCCCGTTCGCCATGGGCGCCGGCATGGTCAACCCCGGCATCGTGGCCGCACCGGGCTCGGCGTTCAACCCTGGACTGGTCTACGACGCCGGGTTGTTCGAGTACCTCGGGTTCCTGTGCGACGAGGGCCCCGAGATCTTCGGGAACCCGGTCGGCACCTGTGCGAACCTGGCGCTCAACGGGATTCCGACCACGGCACAGAACCTCAACTACCCGTCGATCGGTATAGCCGAACTGCCAGGGTCTGAGACGGTCACCCGCACGGTCACCAGCGTCGCCAGCGAGACCGTGACCTTCACGGCCATTGCCGGAGCTCCTGCCGGATACGAAGTCACCGTCGAACCCGGCATTCTCACCCTGGCGCCCGGCGAGGTCGCGTCGTACGACGTGACCATCACCAACATCAGCGCGCCACTCGACGAGTGGGGTTTCGGTGACCTCACGTGGAGCGGTTCGGGTTACAACGTGCGCAGCCCGATTGCAGTGAAAGCTGTGAAGCTCGGCACTCCCGCCGAGGTCAGCGGCACAGGCGTCACCGGAACGACGAGCTTCGCCGTCAGGTTCGGCTACACCGGCGCTTATGCTGCCGCGCCACACGGCCTGGTGCCGGCAACATCCAGCAACGGCATCGTCCTGCAAGACCCCGACCAGATTCCGTTCAACGCCAACGATGGCGGAGGACTGGTAGAGATCCCGTTCGCCGTTGCCGGCGTGGCGGTAGCCAGGTGGTCGCTGGCGATCCCTGGCGCTGACGACATCGATCTGTACTTGTTCAACTCGGCAGGCGAGCTCGTTGCCCAAAGCACGAACGGCGGTACCGACGAGTTCATCGAGCTACAACTACCTGGCGATGACACGTACACGATGGCTGTGCACGGATGGGCGGTCACTAATCCTGCCGGGTTGGCGTTCTCGCTGCAGAGTTGGTTGGTGCCGGCGGCAACCGGCGGCAGTCTGGTGATCAATAGCGCACCGGGCGCAGCGATCAGCGGCACCACTGGCACGGTGAACCTCAGCTGGGCCGGGCTGACGCCTGCCGTGAGCTATCTGGGTGCCGTATCGCACCGCGACGACATCGGGTTGATCGCCCTCACGGTGGTCTCCGTCAAGGCCTGATTCATCTCGTAGGCAACTGAAGTGGGGATGCTCGGGGGAGCATCCCACTTCAGCTTTTGTGACAAACCCGATTGATCGACCTGTGAAGGTGGGCGGTAGGGTGCCAGCCCATGGGTCACCGTTTCGACAGCGTTCAAGAGGTGCGCGATGGGCTGAAAGCCGTCCACTATCTCGCCGACGATGGGATCGCCGGCGTCGCGTTCCTGGCTGATCGGCTTGGCAAGCCGGTGCTGGTCGAGGGCCCGGCGGGTACCGGCAAGACACAACTTGCCAAGAGCATCGCCGAGATGACCGGGGCACGATTGATCCGCCTGCAGTGCTACGAGGGCCTCGACGAGTCGAAGGCCCTGTACGAGTGGAACTACAAGAAGCAACTGCTGCGCATCCAGGCCGACCGCAACAGCGACTCGTGGAGCGAGGTGCACGACGATATTTTCAGCGACGAGTTCTTGCTGACGCGACCGCTGCTCGAAGCGATCACGGCCGAAGACCCGGTCGTGCTGCTGATCGACGAGGTCGACCGCGTCGAAGTCGAGACCGAGGCATTGCTGCTCGAGATCCTCAGTGAATACCAGGTCAGCATTCCCGAGCTGGGCACGATCGTTGCCAAGCAGATTCCACTGGTCTTCCTGACCTCCAACAACACCCGCGAGCTCAGCGAGGCGTTGAAGCGTCGCTGCCTCTATCTGCACGTCGACTATCCCGATATGGAGCGCGAGAAAGAGATCGTGCTGACCAAGGTTCCCGAGGTCAGTGCCAATCTCGCCGACCAGATCGCACGCATCGTCCGTTCGATCCGTCAGCTCGATCTCAAGAAGGCACCCTCGGTCAGCGAGACCATCGACTGGGCACGAACTCTGGTGCTGCTGGGCATTGATCACATCGAGGCACAACAGGCCAAAGAGACGCTGCACATCTTGCTGAAGTACCAGACCGACATCGCCAAAGCCGCGAAAGAACTCAGCGTCGACAAATAGGTGGCTGGCACCATGCTCGACCTTCTCGCTGGTTTCGTCACCGAGTTGCGCAACGCCGGGCTGCCGGTCTCGCTGACGGAGAACCTCGACGCGATGGAGGCGGTTCAGCACATCCCCATCGAAGACCGAGAGGCCTTCAAGTATGCGCTCGGCGCGACGATGGTGAAGAACAACGCCCACTGGCGGGCGTTCGAAACCGTCTTCGAGGTCTACTTCAGTCTGCGCGGTCCGGAGTACAACATCGTCGAAGGCGACGACGCGTTCGACGAGATGTGGCGCGATGCACAAGAGCAGATGCGTCAAGGCGACGGCCGGGGTGCCGCAGGCGGCTCGATGGATTCATTGACGCCCGAGGAGATAGCCCACCTGCTGATGCAGGCGTTGATGAACGGCGACCAGGCGCTGATGCGTGCATTGGCTCGCCAGGCGGTGCAGCGCTTTGCCGGTATGGAGCCTGGGCGCCCGGTCGGTGGCACGTACTACCTGTACCGCACGCTGCGCAATCTCGACCTCGACTCGATGCTCGAGAAATTGATGGAAGCCAGCCGTGAGCAGGTCGGTGGTGAACTGACGGCGCTCGAAGAGCGGCTCGAACAGGACGAGTACAACGATCGAATCGAGCAGTTCAAGAAGGAGATCGAAGCCGAGATCCGACGTCGTCTCGTTGCCGATCGCGGCGCAGAGGCGATGGCCAAGACGCTGCGCAAGCCCCTGCCAGAAGACGTCGAGTTCATGCACGCCTCGCGCGATGAGATGCTGAACCTGAAGAAGGCGCTCTTCCCGCTGACGCGCAAGCTGGCGGCACGCTTGGCCCGCAAGCGCCGGCACGGCCGCAAGGGCCCACTCGACTTTCGCAGCACGGTTCGGCACTCGCTGAGTTATGGCGGTGTGCCGGCGGAACCGAAATTCAAGTATCCGCGGCCGGCGAAGCCGGAGCTGATGGTCGTCGCCGACATCTCCGGCTCGGTCGCCGCGTTTGCGCGGTTCACCCTGATGCTGGTGTACGCGATCCAGGGCCAGTTCTCGAAGGTTCGATCATTCGTGTTCATCGACGGCATCGACGAGGTCACCGACTACTTCAAGGGTGTCGAAGACATCCAGGATGCGATCCATCGGGTCAACACCGAAGCCGATGTCGTGTGGGTCGACGGGCACAGCGACTACGGCCACGCCTTCGAGGTGTTCTGGGAGCGCTACGGGAAAGATGTGGGGCCGAAGACCACCGTGTTGCTGCTGGGCGATGCGCGCAACAACTATCACGCTTCGCAGGCATGGGTCGTGAAAGAGATGCGCCAAAAGGCTCGCCACGTGTACTGGCTGAATCCTGAGCCACGGAGCTACTGGAACACGGGCGACTCGATCGTCGGTGACTACGGCACCCACACCGACGGGGTGTACGAGTGTCGCAACTTGCGTCAACTCGAGGCATTCGTCGAGAAGCTTGCCTGACGGATCAGGGGGTCGGGACCGGAACCGTGTCGTCGGGTTCGTCGACCACATTCGTCGGAATCTGGATGTCAATCGGCTCACCGGCAATGTCAGTGACGTCGATCGTGTAGCGGTAGGTCGCGGACGAGAATGGTCCGAGCTCTTGGGCAAGGGTCTTGGCAATGGAGTCCGCGATCGCGATGTCGGCGAACCGCAGCAGCCCGACATCGTCGAACCCGATCGTCACGGTGACCGGAGCGTCGGTCGGTGCCCTGAGCTCTGATCGTCCCGCAAGGATGGGCAGGGTGCGGCGAAACGTGTTCATATCCATCTCGTACGAGTACGTAGTCGTCACTTCGGATTGCGTCGATGGCGTATCGACCGCCGGCCTCGTCATCGGTTTGAAGCCGGCCACCGGTTCGACCGTGCGTGCCTTTGACGGCATGGTGCGAAGTTCGAAGCCCATGAGGTCATCGATCATCGGGATGTAGTGCGGGTCGAGTGCTGTTCCGTAGTAGAACGGCTCGACCTTGTGCCGGGTCCATGGTTGGTCTTCAGCTTCGGAGACATATCGGTAGTCGTTGGTCACGATCTCGCTACGCGCCGCCGTGAATCCCCCGAGGGGGAGCGCCTCGAGACCCGGAGCCACCTCGGCAGACGTGCGGGCCAGGGTGACCTCCTTCGATGCCCTCTGAGACTGACGATCGATCGAAACCTCAACGGTGGTGGTGGCGTCCACCATGCTTCCCTCGACGTTGAAGATCGCGCCCGTGGTGATCCGTAGCTCGGCAGCGGCGTAGCCGAAACGCGGTGTCAAGCTGGTTCGCTCGAGTCGACGATCCTCACGATTGCCGGTGATTCGTTGCCCGAACTCGGACTTGCTGCCGACGACGATCACGGTGATCGCGATGCCGACCAACACAACGAATGCCAAGAACTTCAAGCCGCCGTGCCCGTGCTTCTTTCGCGTCGTCACGGCGTGACCGCGGCGGTGATGGTCGTGGCAGTCGGTTCATCGACTGCGTTGGCAGGCACGACGATGTCGGGCGGCGCGTCCATAATCGAGTTCAGCTCGATGGTGTACCGATATGGATATTGATTCTCGACGTCGACCGTTGCTCGGTGCTCGAGCACCGCGGCATAGTCGAGATTGACATCGAGGTAGCGCACCAGCCATTGCTCGTCGAGGCTGATGGTCACCGTCACCTTCGCGTCGTCGGCGGCGTTGCCATTAAGAACCCGGAAGCGGTCGAAGAGGTGTGGGGCCGATTCGTAGAAGTCACCGAAGTTGAAGTTGTACGTATACGTGGTCACCGGAATCTCGTGACGAATCTCGTCGATCACCGAGACTGGTTGCTGGGCTCGCAGTGATGGGTCGATGACGTCCTGGTACATGTAGATCTCGTTGCGGCTCAGCAGCGCCATCGTGTGCCAACCGGGTGCGTTGGACATGCGGATCCACGGATCGGCCGCAGTCGCTCCTGGCCGATATGACGACCTCGGATCGACCACGAGTTCGACGGTGGGCGACGTTGACTGCGGCGTGCCGATTGTTCCGCCGATGACCGGTGTGTTCGCATAGTCGATCGTGAACCTCCCGGTACTCGAGACGAAGTTGATCTCGGCGCGCGAGGTTTGCCAAAAGTTCGTGGGCAGTCCTTCTGCCATTCCGACGGTCTGTTCGATGACGGTGTACTCGGCGCCATCGAATGGCGGTTGCGGGAAAGCGTGCGTCGGTAGTGGATTGGTGTCGTATCCCGAGCCCGTGAACCGCTGGATGAAGGCGGTGTTGCGAAAAGCGATGGCCACCAGCAACGCCACGACAACGATTGCGGCAAGCACGATCAGACGCTTGTGAGCGCGCTTCGGTGGCGGTGGTGCCGAAGTCGTGGCGCCCTTGAGGTTCAGTGTCGTCGCTGGTGCGAGCATGGCTGCTACCTGGCTCGTCACCGGTCCCGACACCTTGGGGACGACCGCCGGCAGGTACGGCAGCACGGGAACGGCGTCGACCGGCGGCGGTATCGCGTGGAGCGGCAACGTCAACGGTACGGGCCCGGTCGGAGACCTCCGACCCGTCGGAGCGGGAAGGCTCCGCGCCGCGTGTCGTTCAGTGATCTCGTCCACTTGGCGCATGACTGTTCATCGGCCGGGCTTGCGACAATCTTGAAGAATCACCGCCGGCGGCGGTCAGGGCGTCCCTGCTGGAACATCGATCGCTTCGGTTGGTACGGGAATGGCGAGCGCAGCGTTCACCGACGTGACATCCATCGTGTAGCTCGTCACCCACGTGGCATCGATACCGGTGCCCGGCTGCGGCGGATTGACACCGAAGAACAGATGGCGAACAAGGCCGGATTCGTCGTAGCTGACCTCGACTGTCAGCGTGGTGGCGTTGGGTACATCGAACAGCCACGGAACCTTGGCGAAGATCGCCGGAGCGATTTCCGGGACCTTGGCCCGGTCGATCACGTAGGTCAGTGTGGTGATGAGCATGGCATCGGCCTCGCTCATCCTCGACGACTTCGGCTCCATTGCATCTCGCAAGGGCTGATCGACGATGTCGTTGATCATCGGGATGAAGTCGGCCGTGTCGTAGGGACTCGGCGCCTCGGGTAGGCGTGGCTGGCGTGTCCAGGCCGCGCCGAATGCCTGGCCTGGGCGGAGGATCGACTCGCGGGTTCGGAACTCCTGCGACGTGGTGAACGCGCCGCCAACTTGGCTCTCGATCGTGGTCTGACCAGTGCCGTTGACGTAGTCGACCTGCACCTTCGTCGTGAGGTTGTTCGGCACGCCGTTCTGCACCGCCGACAACGTGACCGAATACTCGGCACTCGTGACGCTGGGTCGGACAAACGGCACGGCGGGTAGCGGTGCGGCGGCCTGGTCGCGACCGAGCAGTTCCTGCACGGGTGCCGCATTGCGGAGGTAGTACCCAGCGCCACCGATCATGCCGAGCAGGATCATCGTGGTCAGCAGCTTCTTGCCGCGCTTCTTCTTGCGCTTGGCTGGACGCGTCTCCTTCGCGGGCTGGATGAAATCCTGAAAGCTGATGGCAGGAGTGCTACTCGTGATCACCGGGACCGGAGTCGAGAGACGCAAGGCCGGCGTCGGGACCGCTGCTGGCGGCGGCGGAGGAGGTGGCGGCGCAGGAGCCAAGGTGGGGGCCAACACAGGTGCCAACGCAGCGGACGAGTTGGGTGGTGCCGCCAGTCGCTGCAAGGGAGGTGCAAATTGAACGTCCGCCATAACGCTTGAATCATCGGCAGACCCTGTCGAAATCTTGAGCCTGAGGCCGCCAAGCTTGGTCGATTTAGGTCCTTCGGCCCATCGAAGCCCCGATACGGTGGTCGGTCATGGCCATTTCGTGCGTCTACTGCGGTGGGCGCCACGACACTTCGGCGGAGGTCCGTCAGTGCTGGTCGCGAAGTGAGTCGCCTATCCAAGCATCGAGCGACTCGCGCGCACAGTCGCCATACCCATCACGGATCGTGGCGCCCCAGGCACACGTGGTCCGGGCAATGCCCAGGCTCGGCCGCAACGTCGTCGTGCGGCCTGGTCAATCGGTGCCGCCAGGCTGGAGCACTGCTGTGCGTCTTGCGGTGCAAACGAGCGACGTGAACGACCCAGCGTCACTGATCGTCGAACTGCGGCGCAGGGGCGACGATCGCACACCCTGCGTCTTCGAGATCGACGATGCGACCGAGGCCGCGGTTGGCGCAACGCAGACCAACACCGCTTCACTCCACGAGGTCGGGCCCAGATTCACCTTCGAGTTGTCGGTGCTGCACCACCTGTTGTGGTCGAACTCCGTCGATGGACGTGATCCCGATCATCTCGTGTGGTCCTTGGCGCTGGCTGCGCTGGCCCTCGGCGCGACGCCGGCGGGTGACGATGTACACGGTGACGTGGTGTTGCCCGACGGGATCGCCGTGTGGCTCGACGGCGGCCCGATCCGCCACACCGAACCGATCGCCGGCATCGCCATCGTGCACCGCATTGCCGTCGAGCATCGATCGTTGCTCGCCGCCTTGGCGAACGTGTCCAGCGCCGATCTGGCCGACGACCAGCTGGCGGCGGTGACCTACGGAGGAGGCGCAGCACGTGTGATCGCGCCTGCCGGTTCGGGCAAGACCCGCGTGCTGACCGAGCGCGCCCGTCATCTCCTGACGCAATGGCGCCTGCCGGCCAGTTCGGTGTCCTTGGTGGCATTCAACAAGCGCGCTCAAGAAGAGATGACCACCAGAGTTGCCGACCTTGCGGGGCTGCAGGTACGCACCCTGAATGCGATCGCTCTGGCGATTGTCAACGGCTCGGCACCGTTCGCGGCGCAGCCAGCCAGGCTGACCACGATTGCCGAACCGGACGTCCGCCGGATCATCGGCAAGCTGATCGAGTTTCCCCGGAAGCGCAACGCTGATCCGGTGGCACTGTGGATCGAGGCGCTGTCGGTGGCGCGGTTAGGTCTACGTGATCCGCAACAGGTCGAGGCACAGTACGACGGCGATGTCGACGGCTTCGCGGTCATGCTGCCTCGATACCGCGATGAACTTCGCAGGTCGAACTCGCTCGACTTCGACGAACAGATCGTCAGGGCGATCGAGATTCTGCTGACCGACATCGAAGCTCGCGTCGCCGCGCAGCGCGCATGCCGTGTGTTGCTCGTCGACGAGTTCCAGGACCTGACTCCGGCTCACCTGTTGCTGGTGCGACTGCTCGCCGGTCCCGATGGCTGCGTCTTCGGGGTGGGCGACGACGATCAAACGATCTACGGATTCAACGGCGCCGATCCGCAGTGGTTGATCGGCTTTGCCGACTTCTTTCCGTACGCGGGCGCGTATCCGCTGCAGGTCAACTATCGCTGCCCGAGTGACGTCGTTCAGGCAGCGGCGACGTTGCTGCAGCACAACGTTCGCCGCGTTCCCAAAGTGATTCGTGCGGCGTCGAGCGCCGTCGGAATGGTGATCGAACCAGCGGGCGACGCTGTCGCGGCAACTACTCGGATTGTTGCTGCGGCGGTCGCGGATGGGTTCGCGGCCAGCGACATCGCGATTCTGACGCGTGTCAACTCTCTGCTCGCGCCCGTGCAAGTTGCCCTTGGATTGGCAGGTGTTCCCGTCCATGGCGGCATCGGCGCCGAGTTTGCCGATCGGGCTGCGGTGCGGGGGTCGCTGGCGTGGTTACGGCTGGCGACCGCGACCGGCGGTCTGTCGGGGATCGATGTCGGAGAGGCGTTGCGCAACCCGTCGCGCCCGCTGCGACCGAATGTCGCCGGTTGGGTGGCCGAGCAGACGTCGCTCGACGGCTTGCGCCGGCTCGTGGGGCGTCTCAACACGCCTCGCGAGGCCGAGCGGGTCGAAGCCTTTGCCGCCGATATCGAGCTACTGCAACAGCTTGCCCGGTCGGGTGCTTCGACCTCGGAGATCCTGTCGAAGCTGCACGACTCGATGGGCATGGCCTCGACTCTTTCGACACTGGATACGCACCGCCGCGGCATGAATCGGGCAGCGCAGAGCGACGATCTAACCGCTGTTGCACAGCTGGCCAAGCTGCAGCCGGACCCATCGGTGTTCGAGGGGTGGTTGCGTACCGAGCTCGGCCGTACCTGGCAGTCCAACGGTGTCACATTGGCAACGGTGCACAGGGTGAAGGGCAAGGAGTGGCCGGTGGTGGTCGTGCATCACGCCGAGGCAGACCAGTTTCCGCACCGCCTGGCCACTGATGTCGAAGAGGAGCGACGGGTGTTCCATGTTGCCATCACCCGTGGGCGCGACCGGGTGCACGTCGTGCCAGACACGCGACCGTCGCCGTTCATCGATCAATGCGTCCATCTTCCCGTGCCGGGTGCGGCGGATCCGGCATCGAGCCCGACGCGTCAACCGTCGCGCTCGACTCCCGTCGAGAAGCCGGGCCGCGACCTGACCCCGACCGACTCGCTGCTGTTCGAGGAGCTCCGCTCGGCGCGTCGGCACCTCGCTGCCGGCAAGCCTGCGTACACGGTGTTGTCGGATCAGACATTGCACGAGATCGCCCGCCGTCGCCCGGCCAGCCTTGCCGCTCTCGGGGATATCAAAGGGATGGGTCCGGTCAAGCTCGAACGCTACGGCGACGCCCTGCTCGCGGTTGTCGAGACAGCGCCCGAGTAGCTCCGGGAACCTGCCTCGTGGTGCTGCGGGAATCGCGCCCGACCGAATCAGCCGCGCTGGTAGTTGGGGGCTTCCTTGGTGATGGTCACGTCGTGCGGATGGCTCTCTTCGCGCCCGGCCGTGGTGACCTTCATGAACCGCGCCGAGCGCAGCGCATCGAGGGTGGCGGCACCGGCGTAGCCCATGCCGCTGCGCAAACCGCCGACGAGCTGGTACATCACGTCACTCAACGTTCCCGCATAGGCGACTCGGCCTTCGATCCCCTCGGGGACGAGTTTGCGCGTCGCTGCGCCGACCTCCGACTGCGCTGTCGCATAGCGATCGGCGCCGAGACCCTGCATGGCGCCCATCGAGCCCATGCCCCGGTAGGTCTTGTAGCGGCGGCCCTCGAACAACTCCAGTTCGCCGGGAGCCTCGTCGGTGCCGGCCAGCAGCGAGCCGAGCATCACCGTGTCGGCGCCGGCGGCGAGCGCCTTGACCATGTCACCGGAATAGGTGATGCCGCCGTCGGCGATGATCGGGATGCCCCGTTTGCGAGCCTGTTTGCAGGTGAAGTAGATCGCCGACAACTGCGGCATTCCGGCGCCGCTGACGACACGCGTCGTGCAGATGGACCCGGCGCCAACGCCGACCTTGATTGCATCGGCGCCAGCGGCGGCGAGTGCATCGACACCGTCTTCCGTGACGACATTGCCGGCTACGACAGCGAGTGACGGCCACGACGACTTGATCCGCTCGATGGCCTTGATGACACCAGCCGAATGGCCGTGGGCGGTATCGAGCGCGACGGCGTCGACCGCTTGCGCGAACAATGCCTCGACACGTTGTTCGAGATCGGCGCCGACCCCGACTGCGGCCGCGCAACGCAACCGACCGGCTGAATCGCGGGTGGCGTTGGGGAACTCTTGACGCTTGAGGATGTCTTTCACGGTGATGAGGCCGATCAGACGGTTGTCGGCGTCGACCAATGGCAGCTTCTCGATGCGGTGCTTCTGCAGGATGGCTTTAGCCTGCTCGAGGGTGGTTCCCTCGGACGCGGTGACCAGTCCGTTCGAGGTCATGAACTCGGTGACGGGGCGGTCGAAGTCGGCACCCGAACAGAACCGGGTGTCGCGGTTGGTGAGGATGCCGACGAGCCGCCCCTCGGCGTCGGTGATCGGCACCCCGCTGAACTTGAAGCGGTTCATCAACGCCTCGGCGTCGTGCAGCGTGGCTGTAGGGGACAGGGTGACGGGATCGGTGATCATCCCGCTCTGACTGCGCTTGACCTTCTGCACTTCGGCGGCCTGATCGTCAATCGACAGGTTGCGATGGATGACGCCGATCCCGCCCTCGCGGGCGGCGGCAATGGCCATGCGTGCCTCAGTCACCTTGTCCATCGCTGCCGACACGATCGGCACGTTGAGGGTGATGTCCGCCGCGAAGGTCGCTGTGGTGTCGACGGTGTCGGGTAGCACGTCGCTGTACCCGGGGACGATGACCACATCGTCAAAGGTGAGGGCTTCGAAACGATTGAAGAATTCTTCGGTGCTCATGCGTTTGCTCCTGTCGTGCACAAGGTAGCGAGAGTTTCGACGAGTAGGCGGTGCTCCACGCCATGAACTCGATTCGTGAGGCTCTCGAGGGTGTCTGATGGATGTATGGAAACCGTGGCGGTCGCCAACACGGGGCCGTCGTCGACTCCTTCGTTGGAGACGAGGTGAACCATCACTCCGGTGTGATCGCGCAGGCCATTCTGAGCCTCGCGCCAGGCCCGCTCGATGGCGTTGACTCCGGGTAGGTCGCCCGGCAAGGCAGGGTGCAGATTGACGACCATGCCTGGGAACCAGCCGAGGAAGCTCATCGACAGCACGCGCATCCACCCGGCCAGCACAACCCAGTCGGGATCGAATCCGCTGACGATGTCGGCCAATCGGGCGTCGTAGTCCGGTCGTGGCTCGCCCGTCTGCGGCGCGACGTGCACGCACGGGACACCGGCGTCGGCCGCGCGTTGCAGCGCACCGCTGCCGGCCTTGTTCGACACCACCGCGGCCACACCCGCCGGCAATCGGCCGTCGGCGCATGCGTCGAGAACCGCTTGCAGATTGGTGCCGCCGCCTGAGGCAAGCACGACAAGCCGGGTCATTGGAGGTGCACCCGGTGAGCGCTGTTCTGGGTGGGAACCACCTCACCAATGACCCACGTCGGCTCGTCGATGAGGCGTTGCACGGCTTCGAGATCGGCCGCGGCGCAGACAGCGACCATCCCGATGCCCATGTTCAGTGTGCGGTAGAGCTCGTAGGCATCGAGCTGCGTGGCCACCTCGCGGACCAATTGGAACAACGCCGGCACTGGCCACGAACCGAGTGCGATGGTGACGTCGCAATCATCGGGTAGGACGCGCGGCACGTTCTCGGGCAGACCTCCGCCGGTGATGTGCGCCAGTGCCTTCACCTTGCCGCTGGCCAGGGCGGCTGTGAGCACATTGAGGTAGCTGCGGTGCGGCACGAGGAGGGTCTCGCCCAGCGGACGGTCGAAACCCGGCGGCACGGAATCCATCGGCAACCACTCGAAAATCTTGCGCAGCATCGAGTAACCGTTGGTGTGCGGGCCATTGGAGGCAACACCGATCAAAGCGTCGCCGGCGCGCAGCTCGCCGCGGGGCAACATGTCACGTTGTTCGACGACGCCCACCAGCGTTCCGGCGATGTCGAACGCCCCGGGCGCGTAGACCCCTGGCATCTCCGCCGTCTCGCCACCCAGCAACGCGCACCCCGCCGCCTCACATGCCTCTGCCATGCCGGTGACGATCTCTGCGACATGTTCGGCATGGATCTTGCTCGACGCGATGTAGTCGAGGAAGAAGAGCGGTCGTGCACCCTGCACGAGCACGTCGTCGATGCAGTGGTTGACGATGTCGGCGCCCACGCCGCGGTACCGGCCGAGGCGAGCGGCAAGCTCGACCTTCGTGCCGACACCATCGGTCGAGGCGACCAGCACGGGCTCGTCCATTGCCTTGATCGCCTTGCCGCTGAACGCCCCGCCGAAGCTACCGACCCCGCGCAGCACGGCCGGGCCGTGCGTGCGTTCGACGGCCTGCTTCATGTGCTTGACCGCCCGAGTCCCTTCGTCGATATCGACCCCGGTTGCGGCGTACGAAGTCAACATCGCCGCTGTCGCCCGCCATCCGATGTCGCGACGCACCTGCATCCCGTCGAAGTGAATGATCGACAGGCGGCTGTAGGCGTTGTCGCGGGCAGCAGCCAACGTGTGTCCAACCCCGGTCACGGCAAGCGCTCGACCACCGGTCACCGTGGTGTCATGCGCGCCTGCGAGAAACACCAGCGACTCGCCGGTGTCGTCGTGATCGAGTCCGGTGATCGTCTGGCCCACGACCGAGTTGGTTGGATAGCCGGGCGCAGCAGCAACCACCGTGCACGCAGCGCCCTCGCGAATCGTCAGTGACGAAACCGACATCGTGCCGTTGCAGCAGGCGAGCAGCAGTTCGGCGACGTCCGACTCGATCAGGGGCAGCACGGCCTGAGCTTCGGGGTCGCCGAAGCGGCAGTTGAACTCGATCAAGCGTGGCCCGTCGGCGGTCAGCATCAGCCCGGCGTACAGCACTCCTACGTAGGGCGTGCCTGCGGCGGCCAAGTGGTCGATCACCGGTTGAATGAAGGTCGCGGTCAGCGCCGCAGCGTCGTAGCCGGTGGGCGCGGGCGCATACGCACCCATGCCACCGGTGTTGGGCCCGGTATCACCCTCGCCGATTCGCTTGTGATCCTGGGCGACTGGCAGCGGGCGGGCGATCTTGCCGTCGCACAGCGCCATCAGGCTACATTCCGGGCCGCTGAGTCGCTCCTCGAGAACGATCGGTCCCAAGGCGCTCAGTGTTTCGATCGCCTCGATCGTGGCCTCGTCGGTGGTCGGCACGACGACGCCCTTGCCCGCGGCGAGGCCGTCCTGCTTCACGACGATCGGAGCGTCGAGCGCTCTCCACCAGGCGATTGCCTCGTTCAGCGAGGTCGTGGCGAGGTGTTGTGGCGATGGCAGCCCCAGCGCGGTGGCCACCTCGCGGGCATAACCCTTCGACGATTCGAGCCGGGCGACGTCGGCCGTCGGCCCGAAGCAGGGAATTCGGCGACGCTTGCATTCGTCGGCAACGCCGGCGGCCAATGCCGTTTCGGGTCCGACGATCACCAGGTCGGCGAGTGCATCGGGGGCGAGATCGGGAGTGATCGTCACTTCGTGCCCATGACGGCGACAGGCCCAAGCGATCGCAGCCTCGCGACCGCCGGCGCCGACGACGAGCACCCTCATGCGACGACCCTCACGCCAGCACACCCTCGAACGCCAGCTTGGCCTGCGCCTCGGTGACTTCCATGGGATAACGGCCAGTGAAACAGGCGTTGCAGTAGCCCTCGGCATCGCCGTCGGCCGTATCACCAGGGTCGATGGTGATCGCCCGCATCATGCCTTCGAGCGACAGGAATGCAAGCGAATCGGCATCGATGTGGACGCGCATCTCCTCGACGGTCAGATGTGCTGCCATCAAGTCGCCGTCGTGGCCCATGTCGACGCCGAAGTGGCAGGCGTGGGTGATCGGCGGGCAGGTGATGCGCACGTGCACTTCGGTCGCGCCGGCCTCGCGGAGCAACTTCACCAGGGGACCTGCCGTGGTGCCACGAACGAGTGAGTCGTCGATCATCACGACTCGCTTGCCCGCCAGGTTCTCGGCGAGCGCGTTGAACTTCAGGGCGACACCGCGCTCGCGCAGATCTTGGGTCGGCTCGATGAACGTGCGGCCGATGTACCGGTTCTTGATCAGCCCGTCGTTGTGGGGGATGCCACTGGCCCTGCTGAAGCCGATTGCCGCCGGGATCGACGAGTCGGGCACGGGTATCACCACGTCGGCATCGGCGGGTGCCTCGGCGGCCAGTTCTTCGCCGAGGCGCTGGCGCACGTGGTGCATGTTGCGGTTGGCCCACACGCTGTCGGGTCTACTGAAGTACACGAACTCGAACGTGCAGCGCGCCGAGCGCGCTGCCGGAGTCAGGGCTTGGCGACGGGTCATCTCGGCACCGTTGAGCGTGACGATCTCGCCCGGTGCGACTTCGCTGACATCGAGGCATCCGAGCGTGCTCAAGGCACACGTCTCGGAGGCCACGGCGTAGCCGCCGTGGGGCAGTCGCCCGACACTCATCGGCCGAAATCCCCATGGGTCGCGCACCGCGATCACGCGATCCGCAGCGAGAATGACGAGTGAGTAGGCACCCTTCCACGCCGGCAATGTGCGCTCGACGCGGTCCTCCCAGGTACGGCCGCCGGCCGCGGCCAGCATGAGCGTCATTACTTCGGTGTCGCTGGTTGCGGTGAGGCCGAACCCGCGTGTCAGCAGTTCGTCGCGCAACGCCGGGGCATTGACGAGGTTGCCGTTGTGGGCGAGTGCGAGCGGGCCATGCATGGTCTCGACCAGAAATGGCTGATGGTTACGTTGCGCATTGGCGCCGGTTGTGCTGTAGCGGGTGTGCCCAATGCCGTGATACCCGGCGAGGGTGCTCATGGTTGCAGGGGTGAAGACGTTGGCGACGAGCCCGGTGTCTTTGTGCAGCCGCACCCGGCTGCCATCGCTGACAGCGATTCCCGCTGCCTCTTGACCGCGATGTTGCAAGGCGAACAATCCGAAGAACACGGTCTGGGCAACACCCTCGCCGTGCGGCGTGGATATGCCGAACACACCGCACTCTTCGTGTGGCATGTCGGGGTCCGACATGTCGAATGATGGCTGGTCAGGCAACATGCCCGAGGACCTCCCTGATCCGGTCATCGACCGGGTAACTGCCGGGCTGGAATGTCAGCCCGGTCAGGCGTTCGTAGGCATCGATGTAGCGGCGCGACGTGGCCTCCCACACCTCGGGCGTGAGCTCCGGCGGTGTTCCATGACCGTCGTAGCCCGCTTCGATCAACGCCCGCCGGACCACCTCTTTGTCGAGGCTCTCGGGCTCGTCTCCCGAGCTCAACCGATCCTCGTAGGTATCAGCGACCCAGTAGCGCGACGAATCCGGAGTATGGACTTCGTCGATCAGCAGCAGTTCGCCTGCCGGTGTGGCGCCGAACTCGTACTTCGTATCGGCGAGGATCAATCCCGATTGACGAGCAAGTTCTTGTCCTAGAGAAAACAATTCGAGCGCTGCGGTTTCCACGGCTCGCCACAGACCGGCCGCGACGAGTCCCTTGCGGGTGACATCGCTGGGACTCAACGGCTCGTCGTGGCCGCCATGCTCGGCCTTGGTTGTCGGGGTGACGATCGCCGCCGGCAGGGCGGTGTTCTTCCGCAGCCCATCGGAGAAGTGGTACCCGTAGATCGTGCGCGCCCCGTCGGCGTACTGGCGCCAGAGCGACGTGCTGGTGACACCGGTGATGTACCCGCGCACGACGACCTCGACCGGCAGCGGCTGGGCGGCGCGGGCAACGAGCACATTGGGATCGGGCAGCTCGATGAGGTGGTTCGCGACGACGTCGGTCGTGCGTTGGAACCACCAACCGCTGAGCTGGTTCAGCACCTGGCCCTTGTACGGCACGCCGGCGATCACTCGGTCGAACGCCGAGAGCCGGTCGGTAGTGACGAACAGGCGCTGTCCGCTGCCGTAGGCGTACGAGACCCGAACCTTTCCGTCGCGACGATCGTCGAACGGCAGGTCGATGTCGAGGAACGGAGCGTCCATGCTCAGCGCTCCTTGGCGTAGCGAACGCCCTGCTCGAACAACGCCAGGCCCAGGTCTCCGCGGGCACCGTGGGAGAAGCCCGGATACTGGCGGGCGACGACGTGATTTTCGGGATGCGGCATCAACCCCAGCACGACGCCGCTGGAGTCGCACACGCCGGCGACACCGTCGATCGAGCCGTTGGGGTTGTCGTCGCAATAGCGCAGCGCGACCTGCCCGGCGGCGACCAGACTCTGAGGATCGGGGTGTGTGTACCGTCCCTCGCCGTGGGCGATCGGACAGTCGATCGCCGAGATCTCCGTTGTCCAGATGCATCGACTGGGCGGGGCTTCGAGCTTGATCCACTGGCATTGAAAATGCCCGCTCTCGTTGTGGCCGAGCGCACCCGGCAACAACCCGGTGCGAGTCAGCACCTGAAAGCCGTTGCAGATCCCGATCACCGGTTTCTTGGCGGCGACGAAGGCGCGCAGGACGTCGCCCACACGATGCTCGAGCTGCAGCGCAAACATGCGGCCGGCACCCAGCGCATCCGCGTAGCTGAACCCCCCGGCGATCACGACCATCTGTCCGTCGGCGAGCAGCGCCGGTCGCTCGATCAGTTCTGACAGCAGGGTGATGCGGGGCTCGGCTCCGGCCAGGTCGAGTGCAAACGCGACATCGTGATCGCGATTGGTGCCCGCCGCCGCCAGGATCAACGCGGTTGGACGGCTCATCGGTGTGCCCCGAATGCACTGACGAGGGCATCGAGCGGGAGAGGCGGCACGCCGGGGAGAGTCACCGTCGCGGTGTTGGTGACGGTACCGAGGACGGTGACCGGCTCGCCCAGCAGGTCGGTGAGCCAATCGACATCGTCGGGTGCGAGTTCACAGACGAATCGGCTCAACGACTCGCTGAACAGGGCGGATACAGGATCGGGGCCCGGCAGTGCGTCGATCGTGAGACCGAGACGCCCGGCAATTGCCATCTCTGCCAGGGTAACGGCAAGGCCTCCCTCGCTGATGTCATGACACGCCAAAACTCGCGAAGAGCGCAACGCCTGATGCACTCGTCGGTAGCGGGTCGGCGCATACGGGTCAGGCCCTGGCACCGTGGCGCGCTTGCCGGCGCCGTGGACCTTGGCAAAGTGACTCCCGCCGAACTCGCATGCCGTCGAACCGACCTGCACGACCACGCTGCCGGCGTGTTTCAGATCAGGTGTCACGACCGCATTGGCATCGGGTACGTGAGCGATGGCGGTGATGACCAGCGTCGGGGGAACTGAATGACGAGCCCCGTCGGCACCCAGGTACTCGTTGTTCAACGAATCCTTGCCGCTGACAAACGGCGCTGCATGAGCGACGGACGCTTCGCAGCAGCCGCTGACCGCGGCAACGAGTTCGCCCAGTGTCGACGGCCGCCGCGGGTCACCCCACGAGAAGTTGTCGAGCAGGGCGATCCTGTCGGGGTCTGCGCCAACAGCGACGACGTTACGGATCGCCTCGTCGACAACGGCGTGAGCCATTCGCTGAGGGTCGAGCTCGCCGTACCATGGGTTGACCCCGATGCCAATTGCCAGGCCATGGGTGTCGGCCGGATCGGCGATCACCACACCGTCGGCGTGACCGTCGTGACGTCGACCGATCAACGGCCGCACGACGGTGCTGCCGAGGATCTCGTGGTCGTAGCGGCGAATCACCGCCTCCTTGGAGGCAATGTTCGGGTGCGACAGCAGCGCCAGCAGCGTTTCAGCTGCATCGGTGCAGATGGGAGGTTCGGCGACGTCGCGGTCGGGCGACGGCAGTTCGGCGTGCATGTCGCGCTGTGGCCGGCCGTCGTGCAGGAAGTGGGTGTCGAGCTGGAGCACGGTGGTGTCGCCGTAGCGAACATGCAAGATGCCGTCGCCGGTGAAGGTGCCCAGTGCTGTCGCCTCGACACCGTGACGATCGCAGAGCTGCTGCAGTTGCGGCCACGCCGACGCAGCGACTGCGACCACCATGCGCTCTTGAGCCTCGCTGAGCCAGATCTCCCACGGTCGCAAACCTGGGTACTTCAGCGGAGCGCCGGCCAGGTCGACATTTGCTCCGACTCCCTCGGCCATCTCACCGATCGCTGAGGACAATCCGCCTGCGCCGCAATCGGTGATGGCGGTGAACAGCCCGGCGGCGTCGCGCAACACATCGATCAGCAACTTCTCGACGATCGGGTCGCCGATCTGCACGCTCGCGCCGGCGACGTCGCCGGTGGTGGCGTCCATTGTCGCGCTCGAGAAGGTGGCGCCGCGTAGGCCATCGCGTCCCGTGCGTCCACCCAACACGACCACCAGGTCGGCGGGGTGTGGGCCGGTCAGCGGTGGGGTGTCGTCGGCGATGCCGATGCAGCCGCAGTACACCAACGGATTGGCGATGTATCCAGGGTCGTACAGCACCGCGCCGGCGACGGTCGGCAGGCCGATCTTGTTGCCATAGTCGGCGACGCCCGCGATGACGCCTGCTTCGATCAATCGAGGATGCAGGACGCCGTCCGGGACCTGGTCGGCGGCGAGGTCGGTTGGTCCGAAACACAAGATGTCGGTCACCGCGATCGGCCGGTGAGCGGCGCCCATGACGTCGCGGATCACGCCGCCGACCCCGGTGTTCGCGCCGCCGAACGGCTCGATGGCCGATGGATGGTTGTGGGTTTCGGCTTTGACGGCGATGGTGGTTCCGTCGCAAAACGAGATGATTCCCGCGTTGCCGACGAATGCGCTGCGCAGGAACGGTGCGTCGATGAGGGTCGTAGCGTCGCGCAGTTGCTGCAGCAGGGGAGTGATCGTCCGACCGTCGTCGCCGGTGATGCGAGCTCGGAAGGTCTTGTGGGCACAGTGCTCGCTCCACGTTTGAGCAAGGGTCTCGAGCTCGACGTCGGTTGGGGCGCGACCGGCTTGGCGGAAGTGCTCGGCGATAGTGCGCAGTTCGGCAGGGTCGAGCGAGAGACCGCGCTCGCGGTTGACTGCCTCCAGGGCGTTGTCGTCGAGATCGCGAATTTCGACGAACTCAACACCGGTATCGGCCGTGGCTTCGGCATCGATGAACGTCGGCTCGATCGGGCCGACCGACCACCGTTCGATGACCGGGTTGGCCAGCAGACGCTTGGCGAGCACCGACAGGATCTCGTCGCTGACGTCGCCGTGCACCTCGTAGCGGGTACCGGTGGCGACGGCTGCGATGGGCGAACCGATGGTCTCGGCCGCCAGGGACACCGCCTGCGCCGCGGCGTCGGTCACACCAGGGAGCAACGCCGTCTCGATCGCCATCGCCGCTGGCACCGCCCAGTCGCCCGACTGGAGCAACGGATCGACAAGCAGCGCCTGCAGTTCGACTCGGTCGCTGCCGCCGGCAACAAACACCAGGTCAGCGACATCGATCGATGTAATTTTGGTCAATCCGAGGGCATGAGCGTCGGCCAGCAAGGATGCCGCGCGAGGGTCTGCGGCGGTTGATCGTATGGACAACCTGTCGACTCCGCGCACCCACCTGAAGTTAGAGCAGTGAGTCGGACAGCCCCGCGCGCGCGAACGAAAAGTAAGCTCCGCGCCCTGTGACCCGTCTTGTGCTCATTCGCCATGGAGAATCGAAGACCACGGTCGCCCGGGTGATCGGGGGTCCTCGAACGTGCAGCGGGCTCTCCGAACTGGGTCGTCAGCAGGCCGAGCGTCTCCGTGATCGTTTGTCGGTCGGCGGCGAGATCGAGGCGGACGTACTGCTCTGCAGCCAGTACGCACGCGCCCGCGAAACGGCGGAGATCATCGCTGCGGGGCTCGGCGGCTTGGCCGTCATCGAAGATGCCGGCTTCGGTGAGCACGATCCCGGGCCCGATTGCGATGGGATGGCCTTCGACGACTACGTCGAGCGATATGGCGCAAGTTGGTGGGAGGGAGATCCTTTCGGCACCAGCTTTCCCGGTGGCGAGACCATTGCAGCGTTCCAATTTCGTGTCGGGCAAGCGATCCGGCGCACGATCGATGCCTACGCCGACCAGACGATTGTCATTGCATGCCACGGTGGTGTCGTCGACGCCGCGCTGCGGTTGGCGTTGAAGTCGCCGGGTACCGGGGCATTCGAGATCCGCACCCTCAACACCTCGATCACCGAGATCCACCTGGTCAAGGACAACCTGTGGCGGCTCATCCGCTACAACGACACCGGACACTTGGTTGGGCTGCCGACACAAACTACGCCCCTGCCGGAGGACTGAGAGGACCCTCGGTCAGCAGAACGCGAGCCCGGACCCGATGCCGGTGATGAAGCCGTCCACCTCCATCAGTGACACGCCCGCGCCCGCCGGCGTCTTGGATGCGGCGGTGGCCAGATGAATGCCGCTGGCATCGTCGGGGGTGGCCGGGAAGAACTGGAATAGCTCGTCGTAGGCCTCGGAAACGTCGGTGAATATGGAGCCGACCGAAATTCCCTCTGCAGTGCGAAGACCGGTGG